>CALGNM010000090.1 GCA_937958665.1 uncultured bacterium
ACGAGATCTTATTCGGTGACTGGAGTTCAGACGTGTGCTCTTCCGATCTCTCTCCCGGTGGGGCAGGAAGCCCGGGAAATAAACCCGATCCTGCATCCCCAACGATTTTACCAATAGTTGATCCTGGCGACGGTGGGCCCCGGCCAGGGCCACTCTGATCGTGGCGAAGATCTCGGGGTTCTTCGCCCGGATCAGGGCCAGGGCCCTGAGCAGCGGCTCGGGGCTTCTTTTCTCCACGAAGGTACCGGTATAGGCGATCAGAAATTCCGGAGATTTTTTACTCGGGGCCGGGGGGAAATCGGACGGATCGAAGCCCTGGGGCAGCAGACGGAATTTATCCCGCCCGGCCTGGGGATGCCTCTGTTGCAGGGCGTCCAGGATCTCCTGATTGACGGCGGTCACCCGGTCGGCCCCGGCCAGCACCTTGTCCTCCAGCCCCAGGTCGAGCTTTCGGTGCCAGGGGCTGGCGTAGGCCGCCAGCGGGTTGCCGGTCCAGTCGTCCCGGAAGTCGCAGACCAGCGGCCGGCCGGTTTTGGCCTTCAGCCGGAGGGCGGCCAGATGCGAAGAGAAGGGCGGGGCGGTGGAGTAGATGGCGTCCACCGGGGCGGCCTGGCAGATTTCGCGACCCTTTCGGACCGCGAAGGGGATCCAGCCCAGCTTGTTGTCGGGCAGAAACAGCCGGTTGGCCAGGGCCACCCAGCCCCGTCGGGCGGCGGCGATAGGCCGCTGGCCTTTGGGGGAGAGGAACAGGGGGTCCAGGGAGAAGGTGCGATGGATCTCGGCCCGGGAAACCTCGTCCATCAGGCCGGGGTCATAGCCGTAACTGCCGCGAGCCGCTACGGTCAACACCACCGGTTGCCAGCCGAACTCGGGCAGGTATTTGACGAACTTCAAGGTCCGCTGGACCCCGCTCATGCCGAAGGGCGGGAAATAATAGCTGAGGACCAGCAGGCTCCTCATCGGACCAGCCGCTTTTCCAGTTGCTGGACGATTCTCCGGGCGGCATCGCCCCGGCCGTAAAGGGCGGGATGGGAGGCGGGGCGGCGCAGTTTCTCCAGGGCCGCCAGAATGGCCCGGGGGTCGGCCCCCACCAGTTGGTTCCAGCCGGCCTTGACGGTCTCCACCCATTCCGTCTCGCTGCGGGCGGTCAGGCAGGGGGTTTTAAGCAGGTAGGCCTCCTTCTGGATCCCGCCGGAGTCGGTGATCACCGCCAGGGCCCTCGATTGCAGGGCCAGCGATTCGGCGTAGCCTTGGGGGGCGATCAGTCTGACCTGCTGAGAATTCATTAGTTTATTCCACAGCGGGGTCTTTTTCAGCCGGGCCGCGGTGCGGGGGTGGACCGGGAACACCACCGGGCGGTTCGAACGAAGCAGGGCCCGGACTATGCCCGACAGGTTGGCCGGATGGTCTGTGTTTTCCGCCCGGTGGATGGTGACGAACAGATATCCCCGGTCGGGCAGGGACAGCTTCTGGACCATTTGTTTGACTTTGGGGGGCGGCGGCAGCAGCTGTTTCAAGGCATCGTGCATGATGTCGCCCACCAGGCACAGGCCCCGGGTGATCCCCTCCCGCCGTAAATTATCGATGGCCGTCCTGGTGGAGCAGAGATGGATGTCCGCCAGATGGTCGGCCACCACCCGGTTGACCTCCTCGGGCATCCGGCGGTTGAAGCTGCGCATGCCGGCCTCGATGTGGGCCAGGGGGATGTGCAGCTTGGCCGCGGTCAGGGCCCCGGCCAGGGTGGAGTTGGTGTCGCCGAAGATGATCACCGCTTCAGGCCGCTCCTTGAGGACCACTGGCTCCAGGCGGGAAAGCATGGCGGCGGTCTGGGCCCCGTGGGAGCCGGAGCCCACCTCCAGGTTGTGGTCGGGCCGGGGGATGCCCATCTCCCGGAAGAACTGCTCCGACATGCCATAGTCGTAATGCTGGCCGGTATGGACCAGCACCTCACGGTGCCGGCGGCGCAATTCCTTGGAGAGCGGGGCAGCCTTGATGAACTGGGGCCGGGCCCCGATGATGGTCAAAAATTTCATCTTACGATCACCAGTTTGCAGATGGCGGTCGGTCGCTCCTCCGTCTGGATGCGGCACAGATAGATCCCGGAGGCCGGAGGGCGGGTGAACTGGGTCTGGGGCCTGATGACCAGGGTGTGGGCCGGGGCGGCCGGCCCGCGGAAGGTGCCGCAGTGCCGTCCGTCCAAGGTGTAGAAGTCCACCCGGGCCTCCGAGGGCAGGTTGCTTAGATAGAGCAGGCCGCTCCGGCCCAGGTCCAGCGGGTTGGGGGCCAGGTGGACGGCCGGCTCCATCCGGGTGGAGAGGGCGTTGTGCCTGAGCCGGCTCAGGCCGCGCGAGGTGGCTATATAGATATCGTCTCCTGAAGCATTGGCCGGAGAGGCCAGCACCTTGATAATGTCGTTGCTTATCAGCCCGCCTCCGGCTTCCTGCGCGAAATAGCTCCACCGGCCGTTCCACTGGCGACAGCTCAGACCCCGGTCGGTGCCGACCCACAGGTTGTCCGACCGATCGCCGGCCAGGGAGCGGATGTTGTTGGACAACAGGGGGCTGTCCTCGGCCCCGTAGCGGGTGAAACGGCTGCCGTCGAAGCAGAACAGGCCGTTGTCGGTGCCCACCCACAGGTTGTCCTGCCGGTCCAGCCACAGGGCGGAGACGTAGTTGCTGGCCAGCCCGTTGGCAGGAGACCAGTTGGTCCAGGCGCCGTCCGGGGAGCGCCGGTAGAGCCCGTTGTAGTAGGAGCCGATCCACAGGTTGCCGGAGAAGTCCGGCAGCAGGCAGATGGGATAGAATTTGTTGGCTGGGGCATAGTAGGCCGTCCAGGAGGAGTCCTGGGGCCAGAACCGGCTGACGGCGTCCACTCCGCTGGGTACATCGTAGTTGATGACGAACACCCCGTCAGCCCACGGCACGACGCCGCCCACGTAGGGGGTGGGCAGGGGGGTGGGGGAAGAGTAGGAGCGCCAGAGTCCGTCGGGGCTGAGGGAAAACAAACCCAGTCCCCAGGTGCCGACCCACAAACTGTTGTCCGGGGTCAGCCCAATGAAGCTGGGCTGGTCGATGGGCCGGCCGGTGCTGGATTGGTCCAAGTGCTGCCACAGGCCGTTCTGGAGATAGCTCAAGCCGGAGGCGATGGCGGGATACCGGTAGTGGGCCAGCCAAATAACCCCCTGTCCGCTGATGGCCAGGTCGTTGATGAAGTTCTCCCGGGGGCCGTTGAAGGCCAGGGCTGTCCAGGAGGAGCCATCCAGCCGGGCCACCCCCTTGGCTCCGCCCGACCACAGCCGGCCGGAATCGTCCCGGGCCAGGGAGAATACATCATATGACGGCAGCCCGGTGCTCAGGTCGCTCAGGATGTTCTGCCGCCAGAGCTTGACCCCGCTATCTGTCGCCAGCAATATGGAATCGCCCTGACGAACCATGCTCCGCACCGGCCGGTCCAGTCCCGGGATCCTCTGCCAGGATCCGGCGGTCCACTGGACGGCCCCGTTGGCGCAGCCGAGATAGGTGCCGATGCTGTCCACCATCAGGCTGATGATGTTGGAGGACAGTCCGTCGTAGCTGGCAAAGGTGGACCAGTGGGCGGTGTCCCGAATGGCCCCCAGGGGCGTCATTTGGGCCAGGCGAACCCCCTGGTCGGTGGCTATCCACAGGGTGTCGTTCCGGGCCGCCAGGGCATTGGTCCGCTCTCCCAGGGGGTATCCCTGCTGGGCCAGCAGGGCGAACCAGGAATATCCGTCGAAGCAGGACAGGGAGCCAAACCCCCCGGCGAAGATCTTCTGCCCTGAGGCCGCCAGGCAAAGTATGGTGTCCGAGGCCATCCCATCGTCACGGGAGTATGTCCGCCAGCCGGTGCCGACTGAGTCCAGCCGGGCCAGGCCCCCGCCCAGGGTCCCCATCCATTTGTTGCGGCGGGAATCGACGGTTATGGAGGAGGCCTCGATATAGGGCAGGCCGTCGACATTGGTGTAGTGGTGGGACAGGGTACCGCCTTCGGCCAACAGGCAAAAGACCCCGCCCGGGGTGGCCCCCCAGATCAGGTTGGCGCCCGGCTGGACGGCCATCTGTTGGGCCCGGTTGAAGTTGGTATAGCTGGTCCATTCCTGGGCCATGGCCGGGTGGCCAATCATCGCCAGGCACGATAGGGCAAGGCAAAGTCGCTTCATGGCAGAATATTACCCCAAGTGGGAAGGCAAAGTCAATCCATAAATGAGCCAGGTCGCCGCATTCCGCCTCCGGTCCGGACACAATATCTATTGAAATGCCAGTCTGTACTGTGATAACATAACACTGATATGATGCCGATAGCCGATTCATACGATGCCGTGGTGGTGGGCGGGGGCCCGGCCGGATCCCTGGCCGCCCGTGAGCTGGCCCGGGCCGGCCACCGGGTGCTGCTGGCCGAGAAGCACCGCCAGATCGGTTCCCCCTTGTGCTGCGCCGAGGCGGTCAGCCTGAGGAGTCTGGGGCTGTTCATGGAGGCCGATTCCCGGTGGGTGGCGGCTCCCATCAACGGGGCGGTGCTCTATTCGCCGGACGGCACCGAGGTGGCTGTGCCCTGGAAAGGGGTGGGGGTGGTGCTGGAGCGCAAGATATTCGACCGTCATCTGGCTGCTTTGGCCGGAGCCGATGGGGCGGAGATTGTGATGGAGGCCGAGGTGGTGGGGGTGAACCTGGCCGGCGGCCGGGCCGAATCGGTGGAGCTCAAGGTCGGAGCCGAGGTTTGCCGGGTGAAGTGCCGGGTGCTGATCGGGGCCGACGGGGTGGAGTCGCTGGTGGGGGCTTGGGCCGGACTGGATACCCGGATGGATCCGTCGGAGCTGCACAGCTGTGTTCAGTATCTGATGGCCAACGTGCCGGGGCCCCAGGACATGGTCCGCTTCTGGGTGGGACGGGAGGTGGCCCCCGGCGGCTATCTGTGGATCTTTCCCAAGGGCGGCGGACTGGCCAATGTGGGGCTGGGCATCGCCCAGGCCCTGGCCGGGGGAAAGAAGCCCACCCAATTCCTGGACCAGTTCATCTCCCGGCACCTGCCCCAGGCCCGGGTGGTGGAGGCGATGGCCGGAGGGACTCCGGCCCTGGGGTCCGATCATCCCCTGGTCAAGGGCAACGTGCTGCTGGCCGGCGATGCCGCCCGGTTGACCGACCCGCTGTCCGGGGCCGGCATCGCCATCGCCATGGCCTCCGGCCAGCTGGCCGGCCGGCTGGCCTCGGAGTATCTCGTGCGGGAGGATCCGGCCGTCCTCAAGGGCTATCCCGGACAGTGGTGGTCAGGCCCCTGGAAGGATTTGAAATTTCACCACCGGGTTCGGGAGGTGTTTTTAAAGCTCTCCGATCCCGAGATGGACCGGATCGCCCGGCTGTTGGTTAAGATACTGGAGGGAAGGGACCCGGCCCGGATCAATCCCATCGAGGTGGCCAAGACGGTGATCTCCTCCGACCCCGGCCTGCTGTTGCTGGGAAGGCACCTGCTGTGAGGAGGGCTGTATGGCTGGCCACCCTGCTGCCCGGGCTGTTTTTTGGCCCGGCCTCAGCCGGCATCTCCGGGGACTTCGATTTCCGGATCGACCAGGGCCTGGAAATCCTCTATCAGGGCGACTATGACAGCTCCTTGGCGGTGTTCGATTCCTTCATCGCAGACCATCCCCAGAACCCGGCGGGCTATTTCTTCAAGGCCGGACTTTACCAGACCAGAATGTCGGCTTTCGAAACCGACTGCTGGCTCAAGGAGTACCGGGCGGCGGCCGACAGCGCCCTTCTGCTGTGCGACCGAGCCCTGGCCAGGGATGGCCGGGACGCCTGGGCCTATTTCTTCCGGGGCGGCACCCGTTCCTACGATGCCGCCTGGGAGGCCCGGCAGGGCAGATATCTGCCGGCCTTCCGGAACGGGATGGCGGCAGTGTCCGATTTCAAAAGGGCCCGGGAGGCCGACTCGACGCTGTATGACGCCTGCATCGGCATCGGATCCTATCACTACTTTCGGACCAAGGCCACCAGCATCCTGAAATGGCTGCCCTTCATCGGGGACAACCGGGAGCGGGGCATTGCCGAGATAGGCCTGGCCATAGAGCGGGGCCGCTACTCCCGGGTGATGGGGCAGAACGCCCTGCTGTGGATCTACACCGATTACGGCAAGGACAAGAAGGCCCTGGAGCTTGGCCGCCAGCTGGAGCAGAGGTATCCCCGGAATCCCTTTTTCCACTGGGCGGTGCCGGAATTGCTGTGGCGGCAAAAACGCTGGCCGGAGGCCGAGCTGGCCTATTCCAAACTGCTGGAGATGCTGGACCGGCAGGCCAATTTGAACAACTACAACCGGGTGGTGGCCTCCTACAAGCTCTCCCGCTGCCTGCTGGAGAACGGCAAATATAGGCAGGCCGAGGAGATGGCCCGCCGGTCCATCAGCTATCCATTGGACCGGGACAGCGCCCGGAGGCTGGTGAGTGAGAGGCGCCGGGCCCAGGAGGTCATGGAGAAGGCCGCCAAATCAGGGGGGGAGGGCCGGCCGTGAAGCTGACCGTGGCCCTGATAGTCAAGGACGAGGAATCCACCATCGTTCCGGTGCTGGAGGCCGTCAAGGGCTTGGCTGACCAGCTGCTGGTCATCGACGGGCGGTCGGCCGACCGGACGGCCGAGCTGGCGGCCCGGGCCGGGGTCCAGGTCTACCAGGATCAGGGGAGGGGCAAGGGCTGCGGGGTTCGGCTGGCCGTCGAGAAGGCCCAGGGCCGGGTGCTGGTGCTGATGGATGGGGATGGCTCCCACGAGCCGTCCGATATCCCCAAGCTGGCCGGGCCGATATTGGAGGGCCGGGCCGATTTGGTAATTGCATCCCGTCTCAGGGGGGGCTCGGACGAGTTCCACGGCACCCTGGACAACATCGTCCGCCAAACCGGGGGGGCCCTGATCAGCCTGATGCTCAAGTGGCGTTGGGGGGCCGACATCACCGACTGCGAAAACGGCTTCCGGGCCATCGCGGTGGACAAGGCCCGGGAACTGAACCTTGGATCCGACGATTTTCTGATCGAGCAGGAGATGGTGGTCAAGGCCCTCAAGCAGGGCTATCGGATCGCCGAGGTGGCCAGCCATGAGTATTCCCGGCAGGGCGGCCAGTCCAAGCTGAAGACCTCCCAGGGCTGGAAATTTCTGTGGCATATCCTGCGGGAGATGGCGTTTTGAGGGTCCTGCTGATCAACCCTCCGGAGTATCAGGGGGTCTACCAGGTGCGGGAGGGCCGTTGCATGCAGCGGGCCGGGGCCTGGACCTCGGTCTGGCCCCCCCTGTCGTTGGCTCTGACGGCGGCCGTGCTGCGCCGGGCCGGCCATCAGGTCAGGCTTCACGACTGCATCGTGGAGGACATCTCCCGGGCAGGTTTGCTGGAGATCGCCGGGGGCTACCAGCCCGATTGGTGCATCTTCAACAGCGCCACCCCCTCCATCGCCGGGGATCTGGAGACAGTGGATGACCTGAAGCGTCTGCTGCCGCAGGGCCGGATGGCCATGCTGGGCATCCATCCCACCGCCCTGCCGGACGAGACCTTTGGCCAGTCGGCCGGCCTCGATGCCATCATCAGGGGCGAGCCGGAGCAGACCGCCCTGGAGATGGTGGAGTCCGGCGACTTGGCCTCGGTGCCGGGCTTGAGCCACCGCCGGGGTGGGACCATCGCCCACAATCCGGACCGCCCGCCCCGGGAGGATCTGGACTCCCTGCCCTTCCCCGCCTGGGACCTGATCGACCGAAAGCTAGATCGGAAGAGCGTCGTGTAGGGAAAGAGTGTAGATCTCGGTGGT
>CALGNM010000091.1 GCA_937958665.1 uncultured bacterium
TACGGCCACACCCGAGATCTACACTCTTTCCCTACACGACGCTCTTCCGATCTGGGACTCTGGCCATCCTCCCGGACCAGCACCCCGGCCAGCTGGCCGGGCGGCAGGGGATGGAAGCGTACCTTCTGGCAGCGGGACAGGATGGTGGGCAGCAGCGAGCTGGGCCGGTCGCTGACCAGGATGAAATGGGTGGTGGGCGAGGGTTCCTCCAGAACCTTCAGAAAGGCGTTGGCCGCCTCGGTGGTCATCTCCTCGGCCGCGGCGATGATGGCCACCTTCTTTTTCCCCTCGTAAGGCTGGAACTCCAGCTTTTCCCGCAGCTCCCGGATGTCGTCAATGGCAATGGCCACCGGCCGGCCCCCGAAGTCCAGATCCAGGTGAGGACGGGCCGCCTTCTCCTTAAGCATCTCGGAGATCTCCTCGTCCAGCTTGCGTTTGTCGGATTCGGACGAGGGGTGGGGGCGGGGGAACAAGTAATGAAAATCGGGGTGGATGAAGGCGGCCGTCTTGCGGCAGGAGTTGCAGGCCCGGCAGGGTCTCTCCCCCTTAGATTCGCAGTTGAGGGCCAACGCCAGATCCCGGGCGGCGGTCTCCTTGCCCACCCCGCCCGGCCCGAAGAACAGGTAGCTCTGGGCCAACCGACCCTCGCTCCAGGCCCGGCCCAGCACCCGCTTGGCCACCTCCTGGCCGATCAGGTTATCGAACAGCATCGGACAGGTTCCGTCCCGTCGGACTTGCGGCGTAGGTCATTCCAGCTCCGTCACCGCCCGGTTCCTGATGGTCATCAGCTTGGACTTGGGCACCCCTCCCTTGCGCCCGAAGGCGAAGAACCCCGAGGCCCCCTCATTGTCGTGCTGCGATTCGGCCAGCTGCCTCTGCAGCTCCTGGCGGGTGGCGGCCCCCTTCTGCAGGGCTGCCAGCATCAGCCGGGCCCCGTCATAGGCCTGGGCGGCCTGCTTGGCCGGTGCCTTGCCGTAGGCCTTTTTATAGCTCTCCTCGAATTTCTTGGCGGCCTGGGCCAGGGACGAACCGGAGGACAGGACCGGGAAGATGGCCCCCTCCACATAGCCCTTGCCCTGGGTTGTAACCTTGGGATCCCCCCAGCCATCGGTCCCCAGCAACTGGACCTTCAGCTGATTGAAGGCCAGCTGGGGGGCGATCATCACGATGTCGCCGGGCACGGCCGGGATGAACACCGCCTGAACCTTCCCGGCCTTGAGGGTCTCGGCCTGGGCCAGGAAATTGGTGGCCCCGGGCTCATAGGGCGGGGCCACCACCACCCTGGCCCCCAGGGCCCGGGCCTGGTGGGCGAAGGCTTCGGCCGCCGCCGCCCAGGCCGGATCGGCGGGATGGAGCACCCCCAGCACCTTCATCCCCAGCTTTTTCACCGCACAGTCGGCCATGGCCGTCCCCTGCCAGCTGATGTTCTGGCTGAGCTGAAAAATCCAGGGGCCCAGGTCGGCGATCCGGTCCTCGGAGGCTACCGGCGACAGGAAGGGGACCTCCCTGGCGCTGGCCACCGCGGCCGCCCCGATGGTGTTGACCGACAGCACCTCGCCGATGATGCCGGTCACCTGGCTGGTGTCGGCCAGCTTGAAGGCGGCCCGCACCGCATCGATGATGTCGCTCCGGCTGTCCTCCACTATCAGCTTGACCTTGGACCCGGCCGTCCGGTTGAACTCGGTAAAGGCCAGGGAGGCCCCCTCCTTGACCGCCGCGCCGTAATCGCTGAAGCGTCCGGTCAGGGGGGCAATCAGCCCTATCTTGATCCCCGGATCGATCACCGGAATGGCCGGGGCCTTGGGGTCCTTGAGGGCGGCCAGGGCCGTTTTGGCCTGGGCGGCCTCGGGGCTGGACGGATATTTCTTGGCCAGCTCCTGAAGCAGCCGGGAGGCCTCGGATTGGTTGCCCGCCTCCAGCTCCTTCTGGGCCAGCTTAAGCCCCAGGGCCGGAGCCATGGAGCTCTCGGGATATTTGCGATATAGGAGGAGTATCTGATCCTTGTTCAGCCGCTCCTCGACCAGGGCCGACAGCGGCAGCAACAGGGCTTCCCTGTCCTCGGGGCTGTCACTGGCCGCCAGCCCCTCCAGGTACTGTTGCCCGGCTTTCAGGTAATCCTGGCTGGTGAAGTAGCAGTCCCCCAGAAGTTTTTTGGCCAGGGGATACTCCCGGGACTTGGGGTGCTTCTCCACCAGGACCAGCCCGCTCTTGAGGGCCAGGTCCAGTTCGTTAAGGTTGTAGCGGCTCTTGGCGGTGATGTATATGGCCTCCGGGACGTGGCTGGAGCCGGGATACTTGGCCAGCAGTTCCTGGGCCGGCTCGATGGCCTCCCGGGCCCGGTTGTCCTGAAAAGCCTTGCGGGCCGCCTTGATCAGCGGCTCGGCCCCGGCATCCTGGTCATTGGCCTGGGAGGCCTGGGTCCCGGCCTTCTCGGCCGGGGGCTTCTTGTCCACCGCCGGTTGCAGGGTGGCGCAGGACACGGCGAAGGCCATGACCAGCAAGAAAGAAATCCTCTTCATTTTGATCTCCGCAAAATAAAGCATCGCGTCTTTAACTTTTTATAGCCTGTCACTGTTAAGTATAACAGCCCTTATATTTTATGTCAACATCAAAAGGGCTAAAGCCTCCGTCCGATGGCCCAGTGCACCGGCATGATGATTTTTAACCCGGAAGAGGCTTTCAGGGAGTCCAGCTCGGAAGACGGGTATCCCAGCCGGGCCAGCATCTCCCATTCCTGCTGGAAGATTTCAGGCTGGACCTCCAGGCCAACCTCCCCGTCCAGCATTCCCGCCTCAGTCGCAAACCCGGCCTGAATGAAGATGTCCCTCAGCCCGGCCCCGATTTCCGGGTTGGCCCCCCTTTCCTTCAGATCCTGAGACAGGAATTCACCAATGGGAGGGTTCCCATTTGGCACATCTTTCCGCCTTGAGTAATCCGGCTCGGCCAAGGCCGCCAAAACACCGCCGGACCTTAACACCCTTCGGCACTCCCGGGCGGCCTGGGGAGGATCTCCGGCCCACAGCCAGAAGTAGTGGGTGGCGATCAGGTCGAACGACCCGTCCGGGTATGGCAGGGCTTCGGCATCACCGGCCGCCAGACACACCCCGCGGCCCCGCGGCCGGCCCCTAAGTAGAGCCAACGCCGATCGATCGGCATCCAGCCCATGGACCTCGGCCGTGGTGCGCTCCGCCAGCTCCTCGGCGATGGCCCCGGTCCCGCAGCCGACCTCCAAAATCCTTCGACAACGGGCGATCTCCAGCCAGCGGTAGAGATGGTGCCGCAGGCTCCTGGTCCATTCCGCCTGTTGGAGATAGCGCTGGTGCCACCAGTCCGGATCTGGTCCTCTCAAATTCCTTGACAAAGCCTCCACCATATAATATGATGTTTTTTGTCCGGCAAACATTATACCAGAAATCCGGCGGACTTCAAACCATAACCGGGACGAAAAAAAATGATCAAGCGGATAATCCCGGCCCTGCTGGCCCTGGCGGCTCTGGCGGCCCGCTCCCCGGCCCAGGACTATTCCTTCTCCCTGCCGCGCCACACCTCCTGGCTGGTGATAAACTCCGCCGGCCAGGCCGACCTGTACTACGAGCTGACCTTCATCTGCCAGCCGGGGGCCCACCCTATCGATATAGTGGACATCGGAATGCCCAACGGCAGCTACCAGCTGGACGGGGCCATGGCCCGCATCGGGCAGGCCGAGCTGCCAGACATCCGGGTCTCGGAGTACGTCAAGCCCCATGGGGTGGAGGTACACCTGGGAGACAAGACCATCATGCCGGGCGACTCGGCCACCCTGTCCTTCAGCATCCGCCTGGGCCAGGTGCTGGGGGCCGACACCCGGGACCGGGAATACGCCGCGGTGGTCTTCTCGCCCACCTGGTACGGGTCAAAGTACGTAAGCGGCTCCACCCGGCTGGAGTTCAACCTGGTCTTCCCGCCCGGGGTGGGTCCCCAGGAGCCCCGCTACCACCGGGACAAGTTCACCGAGTCCTGGCTGGACACCCTCGAAAACACCGTGGTCTACCGATGGGTGCTGGAATCCGCCCGGCCCGACAAACAGTACACCTTCGGGGCCTCCTTCCCGGCCAGGCACGTGCCGGCGGGCTCGGTCCAGCGCCAGCCCCCCTTTTGGCAGAGGGTTTTAGGCGGACTGGCCCGGCTGGTCTGGGGGATATTCCGGTTCTTCCTGGGTTCCATGTTCTTCTGGATATTCGGCCTGATCGTGTTTCTGGCCATCAGGCAGAACCGCACCCGGCGCATGAAATACCTGCCGCCCGAGGTGTCGGTCGAGGGGGTGGGCATCAAGCGGGGGCTGACCGCCCCCCAGGCCGGGGTAATTTTGGAGATGCCGCTGGACAAGGTGCTGTCCATGGTTTTATTCGGTCTGGTGAAGAAGGAGGCGGTGGAGGTGGTGGAGCGGGAGCCCAAGCTGAGAATCAAGGTCACCCGGGCCGAGGCGGCCGTCCATCCCTACGAGAAGGATTTTCTGGCCGCTTTGGACCAGGATGGCCGTCCGGTAGAGGCCAAACTGCGGGAGACTACCATTAAGCTGATCAACGAGGTCAACCAGAAGATGAAGGGCTTCTCCCGCCAGGAAACCGCCGCCTATTACCGGGGCATCATCGCCCAGGCCTGGAGGCAGGTGCAGGAGGCCGGCACCCCGGAGCTGAAGAGCCAGCCCCTGGAGGAACAGTTCGATTGGCTGATGATGGACGGCGACTACCGGAACCGGATGCAGCAGCACTACGGCACCGGGGATATCCTTCTGCCCCGCTGGTGGGGGCGGTCGGGATACGGTTACCGGACCGGCGGGGGCGGCACCACCTCAAAAACATCCGGCGGGACCGGGGTGCAGATGCCCAGGCTGCCCGGAGCCGATTTCGCCAACAAGGTCACCACCGGGCTGGAGAGCATGTCGGCCGGTCTGGTGGGCAAGCTGGAGAGCTTCACCGGAGGGGTGACCGCCAAGACCAACCCCATCCCGGTCTCCTCCGGAGGCCGGAGCTCCGGGGGAGGCAGCTGCGCCTGCGCCTGTGCCTGCGCCGGCTGCGCCTGTGCCTGCGCCGGGGGGGGGAGATAGAACCCGAAAGATTAGGGGGATCATCATGTCCAGCGTCAATTTCATCGAACACCGCGGAAAGCGCATCCTGTTCATGGACATCAGCGGCAACCAGGACCCCAAGGAAAGCATGCGGACCGGAGACCAGGCCAAGGCCATCATCTTGGCCCAGCCGGAAAAGTCGGTGCTGCTGCTGACCGATGTCACCAACGCCCGCTACAACCCTGAGGCCACCGACTACATGAAGGAGTATTCATCCCAGATCACCCCCTTTGTCAAGGCCAGCGCCATGGTGGGGGTGCACGGCATCCGGTCGATCATCCTCCAGGCATTGACCCGGGTGTCGGGCCGGAACATCCGGCTGTTCGACGACCTGAACAAGGCCAAGGACTGGCTGGCCGGGCAGGATTGAATGGCGAAAAGGCACCGGGCAACCAAGCCCATCGTCATCGTCAGCAAGTGCCTGACCTTCGCCCCCTGCCGCTATAACGGCCTGGCGGTAAATTCCGAAGCCGTCGAAGCCCTGAAAAAACACGTCGAGTTCATCCCGGTCTGCCCCGAGGTGGAGATCGGCCTGGGTGTTCCCCGTCAGCCCATCCGGGTGGTGAAGGACCGGGAGGGCCTCCGGCTGGTCCAGCCGGCCAGCGGACTGGATGTGACCGGGCGGATGCGCGACTTCTGCCGCGAATATTTGGACGGGGCAAAAGAAGCCGACGGATTCCTGCTCAAGAGCCGCTCGCCCTCCTGCGGCATCAAGGATGTCAAATTCTACGCCGGGCCGGAGCACCCCGTCCCGCTGGGCAAGGCCCGGGGCTTCTTCGGCGGCGCGGTGCTGGAGCGCTTCCCGGAGGCCGCGGTGGAGGACGAGGCCCGCCTGGAGAATTTTTCCATCCGGGAGCATTTCTTCACCAGGCTGTTCGCCCTGGCCGACCTTCGGCGTACGGCCCATTCCGGCCAGATGAAGGAGCTGGTGGAGTTCCATTCCCGTAACAAATATCTGCTGATGGCCTACAGCCAGGCCAAGCTTAAGATTCTGGGACGTATTGTAGCCAATCACGAAGACAGAACTTTTGAAGAATTGGTAAAAGAATACCGGGCGGAATTCTCGGCCGCATTATTACACGCCCCCAAGCACACCTCGCACATCAACGCCTTGATGCACACCCTGGGGTATTTTTCGGACCGAATATCCTCCGGCGAGAAGCAGTATTTCTTGGAAAGCCTGCAGAGCTACCGCAACGGCAAGATCCCCTTAAGCGTGCCCCAAGGCATCATCAGGGCCTGGATCGTGCGCTTCGACCTGGTGTACCTGAGGGACCAGGCCTTTTTCCGGCCGTTTCCCGAGGAGCTGGTGGAGATAACCGATTCCGGCAAGGGGAGGAACTTTTAACCGATGCTGCAGACCAAGCCGCCCCGGAAACAGGGCAGCCTGAACCTGATCTGCTGGGCCCTGGCCGCCGAGCCGGCTCTATTGGCCGTGATAGCCTTTGTTGTAAAGGCCAGCGGGGCGGCAAATGTCTCGCTGCCGGCCGCCCTGGAGGAGAAGCTGCTGGTGGCCTTTCTGGCGGTCTCCACCGCCTTGGCCTGGCTCAGCTTCCGTCTGGCTGCCGGGGCGATTCCCGAAGGGCTCAAAAGGTCGGCCAATCCCCAGGGGCTGCGCCTGGCAGCCATCGGGCTGGCGGTGGGCCCGGGGGTGCTGGGGTTCGTCCATTATTTGTTCTTCGGCCAGCCGGCCAGCCTGCTGCTCTTTAACGGCGGGGCCACCGTTCTGGCGGCAACGCATATATTGAAATTCATCGAAGGAAATGCTTAGACCGCCCCCATCACCGCAACGATCAAGGGGCGGTTGAAAGCCCATCATGCGCCTCAATCTGAAAATAGTGCCCAACGCCAAACAGGAAAAGATCGTTCCCGAGGGCGACGGCTACAAGGTGCACATCCCCGCCCCGGCGGTGGACGGCAAGGCCAACGCCTATCTGGTAAAATTCCTGGCCAAGCACTTTAGGGTGCGCAAAAGCGCCGTCCGCCTGGTGCGGGGCGAAACCAGCCGCCATAAGGTGGTGGAGGTGGAGGGCCTATGAACCAACGCATCGGGCTGTCCCGGCTGGTCTGGGCGCTGGCCTTCCTGTCCGACCTCGCCCTGATCCTGGCCGCCTCATTCCTGATAACCCTTGGGCCCCTGCTGGCGACCGTAATGGGGGCCTTGCTCCTGTTCTCGCTGGCCCTGGCCCTGGCAATGCTTTTCCGGGAGGCGATAGTCCCGTCCTGGATCGAAAGGGAGGGAACCTCGCTGACCGTCCGATGGAACAACTGGCGGCTGGAGGGAACGCTGGTATCGGCCGTGCTGCTGGAAAAGCGCCGGCTGGCCATAGGCCTGAGGGACGCCAGGCTGGTTTTAACCCCGGTGGGCCCGCTGATGGGACTGGCCAGCCTGGCCCTGAAGCCCGTTTTGGGCCTGTTCCTGCCGGGCTGGCTGGCCCAGAGCTACTATTTCAGCAAGGAGTCTCTGCTGAAGAGCCTCCGAACCGAGGACGGAAAATATCAACTGACCTTCCCGGTATTCCTGCTGGGAAGAAGAAAGGTGAGGAAATGGCTTGGCTGAAGGACTTTTTCAAGAAAGAGCGGCCCCTGAAGGGCGGGTTGTTTCAATACCGCGGCCAGGAGGGTGAAAAGATATTCCGCCTGCACCTGCGGATCGAGCCCGACGGTCGGGGGGTGCTGGT
>CALGNM010000092.1 GCA_937958665.1 uncultured bacterium
GCGACCACCGCGATCTACACTCTTTCCCTACACGACGCTCTTCCGATCTCCACTGTAATTTTTCTGCATCAGGAAACCCAGCACCGCGGAGTCAACCCCACCGCTGAGAAACAGCCCCACCGGAACATCGCTAATCATCTGCCGTTTGACGGCGCTCTCCAGTAATTCCTGGTATCTGACTATGGCATCATTTTCCTTTATCGTTCTGTCGGTCTTGGGCGCCTTATTATCAAACTTTACTAGCCGAGGTTCTCGCCCCGGCAAAAGCTTTAGAAAATGTCCCGGGGGCATTTTTTTTATGCCTTTGATCAGGGTCTGGGGGGAGGGGTTATACCTGAAGGTCAGATAGCTGTCCAGAGCCTCAAGATCAATATCCTTGGCAAACGCCTTGTCCTGAAGTATAGTCTTCATCTCGGAGCCGAAGGATATCCTCTTTCCATCGTCATGGTAGTAGAGCGGCTTGACCCCAAACTTGTCCCTGGCCAGCAGCAAGCTGCCCTCCTTCTTGTCGTAGATAGCTAGGGCGAATATCCCGTTCAGCCTATCCAGGGCCTTCTCCCGTTCGGCTTGGAATAGGTTGATTATGACCTCGGTATCTGAAGTGGTCTTAAAATTGAAGCCCCGACCGATCAGCTCTCTCTTTAGCTCCAGAAAATTGTAGATCTCTCCGTTGAAGACTATCCAGATGGTGCGATCCTGGTTGGACATGGGCTGGGCTCCGGTGGCCAGGTCGATGATGCTCAGTCGCCTGTGCCCCAGCCCTATCCCTATCTGGTCGTCGAAGAACATCCCCTGATCGTCCGGGCCGCGATGGTCTATGGCTACGCACATCGCCTCTAGCAGTTTGCGGTCCGCTGGCGATCTGGATTTGTAATTGAATATGCCGGTTATGCCGCACATCTTACTTGCGCCGCTTTATCAGCCTGGCCGGATTTCCTCCCACCACCGAATACGGCTCGACATCTCTGGTCACCACCGCCCCGGCCCCCACAACAGATCCCTGGCCGATCCTAATTCCGGGGAGTATCAATGCCTGGGCCCCTACCCAGACATCATCTTCGATTATGGTCTGGGGATAATGGCGGGGGCCTTGGTCAATCATGGGGACATCGGTGCGTTCTGTGTTGTGCCCGGATATCAATATCATTACCCGAGGTGCTATCATCACATTGCTTCCGATAGAAACGTTCCGAATCCAGCACTCTTCGTTGATTTGAACCCGGGAGCCTATCTGGATATCCCGGCCGCGGCCGAAATATACCCGAGATTCCAGCGTTATTTCCCGACCGATCCTGCTGCCAAAGCTCCGCAGTAAGAATGCCCTGAATGCAGAGAATATCTTTCCGCCGGGGACATTAGAATTTGGTAAATACTGGGCCAACAGATAGTAAATGGCGGTTGATAGGGTTTTTATCATGTTCTGATGATTATCCGGCAGTGTCAGGCCGGAAAATCCTCCTTCTGGCTATATATTTCGATCAGCGGCCCGACCATCCAGGGCCGTCTTCAACCTGGCTAAGGCCAGGAACATGGGGCCGGTCGCCCATCGATGCATCGGTGTGCGGTATTTCCAGAACCGGGTTTTCCAAAAATGATAATAATCTTTTCCGCTCCAAAGAGCATCATCCACCGCCAGAAAACATTCCTCGGCCTTACCTACCGGAACCAGTTTCAATCGGGACAAGCCTACCAGAGTCTGAATGGCCTGGGCCGCATTCTGAGCATCGATGGGATATATACAATCCGGGTAATATTTAGGAAGATGCTCTGGAGAAAAGAAATTCTTGATATAATATTCAATCCCTCTCTTGAAATTCTCGTTTACCTCCATTGCTCCGTATTCAACCGCCTGACTCAAGCCTTCAATGATATAGCCGGTATGGAAACCGTCGGTGAAATTGGCCCTTGCATCTGCCGCATACGGCCATGAGCCATCGTTCCTCTGCCCAGTGAATAAAAATTCCATGGTGCGGGTCGAAAGTACCCGGTAGGCTTCGTCACCGGTGACCTTCCATAATCGGGCGGTTAACCCAGCCATCAGCCCGTTGACATTATAAATGGGCGTCTCCATCCCATTCCAATACTTCCAGCTTATCCCGGTCGTTTGTTCAACATACCCCAGATCTTGAAGAAGGAAACCGAATCCCTGATAGGCCTTATCAAGATGCTCCAGGCGGTCAAGGCAGACAGCCCCGTCAATAAAAGCCTGTATTGCGTTTATCGTTTGAAAGATATTCGGATCGGAAGCGCCGGCCGACACAAATCTAGTAGCATAGGGAAAATTCAGCCCCCAGCCCAACCCATTTGGCGTGGCAACCGCCAGTTGATAAAGCTGTTTTAACGTTTGTTCAGCGACCTGGGACCATTTGTCATTACCGGTGTGCCGGAACAAAAGGCTCTGCCCGGAAGCCAGATCGGAGAGCAGCTTGGCGTGGATAATTTTATGGATCCCCAGCACAGGGCGAAGGTTGATCGGGAAATATCTTATTGCTTGAAGCCAAACTCGCGAGGCTAACTGACCTTTGACCAAACCTCTGGCCAAGGGGGAGAGATCGGAAGAGCGTCGTGTAGGGAAAGAGTGTAGATCTCGGTGGT
>CALGNM010000093.1 GCA_937958665.1 uncultured bacterium
AGATCGTATTCGGTGACTGGAGTTCAGACGTGTGCTCTTCCGATCTATCCCCCTTGATTGCTGGCAGGGAGGCCGGAACAGCGGCAACTATCTCGATGCCCTTTTCGGCGGCCTTGGATCGGCGGTTCTCGATGGCCCGTCCTATCAGTTCCGACAGGCATAACTCCGTCCAGATGGTCTTCTTTTGATGAGCAAAGTCCAGGATATCCGAAATGATGGTGTCCACCCGGAACGACTCGCCCACAATGATATCCACGTACCGCCGGTTTCGATCAGACTGGGGCAGGCGCGCCTGCAGCAACTGGGAAAATCCGGCGATGGAGTTGAGAGGATTGCGGATCTCATGGGCCATCACCGCTGCCATCTCTCCCAAAATGGCCAGCTTCTCCGAATGCTTGACCCTTTCCTCCAAGGACTTGGTGCGGGTGAGGTCGCTGAATATGGCTATGGCCCCGTTGGCTCTGACAGTCTGGCTGTGCAGCAGCGAGGTGGAAACCCCGATGGTGATTTCCTGGTCGCTGAATGTGCTGACCTTTATTTCATTGCGATGGACGCTATAACCGGTTTCCATGGTCCGCTTCAGAAGGTCAGCCAGTGGTTTTAGCCTGGCTTGTTCCGTTGCCGGTTTGCCCACCACGGCGTGGGAGGTTATATGGAATATGTCGCTGGCCCCCCGATTGAAAGTGGTTACTTGGCCGTTGACATCAACCACCATCACCCCGCTGTTGATGCTGGCCATGATGTTTTCGTTGTATTCTTTGAGGGATTTCAGCTGTTCGTTGGCTTTGACTATTTCCTCGGTGGCCCGCTCTATCTCCCTTTTTAATCTCTGGTTAACCGCTTCCTCCTCCTCTTTCATTTTTCTTTCTGTAGCGGCTTGGCTGGCCCAATAACTGCTGAACAACGCTACCAGCATGAAGAATGGCAGCCGGATCCAGAACGATGGGGTGAAAAATATATCCGGGCCGGCATTATGGTAGGCAAGCCAACCGTAGAATAAAGAGGCCACCAGGGCTACCGGTATGGTCCCCCGGACATTCTGTCCTACGCTGGACATGAAGATGCTGAGGAAATAGATC
>CALGNM010000094.1 GCA_937958665.1 uncultured bacterium
GACCACCGAGATCTACACTCTTTCCCTACACGACGCTCTTCCGATCTAACACAGAGTTGGGGCATCCCAAAGTACCGGTAATATCCCAATGGGTGGAAATCCCGCAGGGAGCCACAGTGGCCCCCGTTCTGGAGGTGTTGGCTTCGGAGAATATCAGCCTGAAAGCCAAGGGAATAGCCAAAAAGATAATTCCGGTGCAGTTGCCGGTGCCAAAGGTGCCCGGGGCCGAAAAGAACGTCCCCTTTAGCAGGGATATAAAAGTTTATTCGTCAGATAATTATTATAGCCCAACGGTCATTTCTGTATCGGAGCCTGTCCAAATGCGGGGGCACCGGGCGGTGTTGGTAAGTTTCTGCCCAGTGGGGTACAACCCGGTGCGGGATGAAATATCCGTCATCACCAAAGCCAAAATCAGGTTGAAGCTTATCGGGTCAGACATCGCCCAAACGCAGAGAATGAAAACCAAATATCGGTCATTGGTGTATGACAACATCTTGGGCCCAACCTTGTTGAATTATGATTCCTATGATATTAAGGACAATACATCACCCCCGCCCCCAATAGACCAGGTCATCATAGTCGGTGATAATTATTATAACGCCCTGGCGCCCCTGGTGGATTGGGACATTCGCAAAGGGTATCGGACAATAGTCGTCAAAACCTCGGATATCCCCGGCGGGGTTGACACCAACAACATCCGCCAATATATCAAGAGCCAGTATGAAGGCGAAAACCCGCCCGACTTTGTCCTGTTGGTAGGTGATGTGGATGTTGTCCCTACCTATTACACTACTACGGCCCCTAACTACCCAGTCACCGACCTGTATTACTCAACCATGGCTGGTACGGATTTCGTGCCCGACTTGATAGTGAGCCGAATCTCGGTGGCCGACACCATCCAGCTGCGGAATTACATCGCCAAATACATCGGATATCAGCAGGGGGCATGGACCAGTGACTATTCTTGGATGCGAAAAGCCTTTTTTACAGCTTCTTCTGACAACTTCTCTATTACCGAGGCGACAGACAATTATTGTATCGCTGTATGTCGAGCCAACGGGATGGAATGTGATTCGGCTTTCCAGCGGTTGGGTGGAACCACCGCAGACATTGCCGAGGCTGTCAACAGCGGGTCAACCATTGTCACCTACACCGGACATGGCTATTATGACAGCTGGAGCGGCCCTTCATTCACCAAAGCAAACATAAATGCATTAGCCAACAATGATAGATATCCGTTTATCACCAGCTTTGCCTGCATGACCGGGGCTTTCGCGAATGCCGGTTTTCCGGAATGTTTCGGGGAAACATGGATCCGGGCGGCCAATAAAGGAGCCGTGGCATTTTGGGGCTCCTCTGTTTATTCCTATTGGGATGAGGATGATGTCCTCCAGCGAAGAATGTACAATGCGGCATTAGATAGCGGATATACTTCCATAGGCGGGATGACGCTAAAGGCTAAACTTGATTTTGGCCGTTTGTACAACTGGGCCAACACCACTAGCGTATCGGTAAAAATATATTTCGAGCAGTACAACATTTTGGGTAATGGCTCGATAGATTGGTATAACCAACCCCCCCTTGCCCTGACCGTCAGCCACCCGGCAGCCATCACTTTGGGTCCCACCACGGTGGCGGTGGAGGCCCTGGCCGGCTCGGCCCCGGTGGCCGGGGCCCTGGTGGGCCTGGTGCTCAAGTCCACCGGCAAGGTGCTGGCCTCCGGCTACACCGACCCCACCGGGCGGGCGGCCCTGGACATCGAAACCTCCGTGGTGGGAGACAGCGTCTATGTCACCGTCACCGCCCACAACTGCCGGCCCTACCAGGGTGCCATCGGCATCTCGGTCAGCGGCCCCTTCGTGATGTACTACGGCCACCGGCTGGACGATTCGGCCGGCAACGGGGACGGGACCGCCAACCCCGGCGAGGCCCTGGTGATGCCCCTGACGGTCAGGAACAGCGGCAGCACCATCTCCATCGGCACGGTCAAGGGGGTGCTTTCCTCGGCCAGCCCGCTGGCCGTGGTGACCGACAGCTTCCACAACTACGGCATCATCTACCCCGGCGATACCGCGGTGCACTCGGCCGGGTACCGCATCCTGCTGTCGGGTTCCTGCGGCGACGGTGACATCATCCCCTTCACCCTGAAGTGCCGGGACACCGAGGACAGCTGGACCAGCAACTTCTCCCTGAGGGTACGGGCCCCCCGGCTGGGCTACGCCACCCACCTGATAACCGATCCGGCCCCGGCCAACGGCAACGGCTTCCCTGAGCCGGGCGAGGCCTGCAGCCTGGCGGTCAGCCTGAGCAACAGCGGCGGCCTGGGGGCCGACTCGGCCAAGATGGCGCTCTCCACTTCCGACCCCTACCTGTCCTTATCCGGCGGGCCACTGCGCTACGGGACCATAGCGGCGGGCCAGAGCGCCTGGCCGGAAGAGCCCGTCCTGGTGACGGTGGGCAACCCGCCCCAGACCCCACGCTATGCCTGGATCTACCTGGACCTGAATGTGAACGGACGCCCCGCCGGCCGGGACAGCTTCCTGCTGACGGTGGGCAGCCCGGGACTGAACGACGATATGGAGGACAGCGCCCGGACCGCCGAATACCAGGCCGAGGATCTCTGGCACCTGAACCAGTACACCTGCCACAGCCCGGTGACATCCTGGCGCTGCGGGGTGGGGGACGCCGACAACTACCTGAACAACATGAACGCCTCGCTGATCACCCCGGAATTCGTGCTGGGGGCGGCCAACACGGTCAGCTTCTGGCACAAGTACGCCATGGAGAACACCTACGACTTCGGCTATGTGGAGTACACCACCGACGGCGGGCAAAGCTGGAAGGAGCTGGCCAGTTACACCGGGATCCTTTCCGACTGGACCCAGGCCAGCTTCGACCTGCTGGACCTGAATCCCGGCACCCCGGCCCGCCTGCGGTTCCGCTTCACCTCCGACTACTCGGTCACCTACCCCGGCTGGCATCTGGACGATGTCCAGGTCGCCGCCTGGGTCAAGAGCCCGGCAGATGGCGACCGGCCGGCCGGAGGCGGGGTTTCGGCCATGCTCTACCCCTGCTATCCCCAGCCGGTCAGGGACCAGGCCTGGATGTCCTACCAGCTGGCCGGCCGGACCCGGGTCTCCTTGGGGGTCTATAACATCCTGGGACAGATGGTCCGCCAATTGGAGGACGGCATCCGTGAGCCCGGCCGGCACCGGATAAGCTGGGACGGGCGGGGCCAGGACGGCCGGCGGCTGGCGGCCGGGGTCTATTTTGTGCGGCTGGTGGCCGAGGGCCGGAGCCTGGTCCAGAAGGCCGTCCTAGTCAGGTAGCGGCGCTAAATTGCTATATATGACACCGTGAGCTGATGGGGGACAAGGGGCCGGGAAGCCCCACCCGCCAAGGGGGCCGGCCTTCCGGATCGACCCCCAATAAAAATTGAAGAAAATGCTTGACAAAAGGGCTCATCTGTGGTATTTTCTATGCGTTATCGCTTAATTTAGAACTTGGCGATTGTTTTTGTTTATGGGCCTCAAGGAAAAGACGCAGTTCACCATAGTGTTCATCCCGCACCACGGGGGCAGGCAGCTGAGCCTGCGGGTCCCCCGGTGGGCCATTATCGGCCTGGCGGGCTTTTCGGGTTTCCTGCTGCTGGGCCTGGGCTTCGTCACCACCGGGTACATCAACAAGTTCATCGACGCCTCCCTGCTCAAAAAGCTGCAGGTGGAGAACCGCATCCTGCGGGACAAGCTGGGTGAGTTTTCCGCCAAGTCGTCGAAGCTGCAGGAACAGATAGATAATTTCGTAAGCTTCGACTCCAAGATCAGGATGATGGCCGGCCTGCCGGCCATCGACCCCGACATCCGGCGGGTGGGCATCGGCGGCAACCCCACCGTCAGGCTGCCCCGGGAGGTGTCCGAAGGGTCCGCCCAGTCCATCCAGCAGGTCCAGGAAGAGCTGGACCGCCTGAACCGGGAGGCCCGGCTGCAGAACGAGAGCTTCGAGGAGCTCAGCCGGGAGCTGGCCAGCCGCCAGGAGATGTGGGACCACCTGCCATCCATCCAGCCGGCCCCGGGCTGGATCATCAGCGACTTCGGCTACCGGCGCGATCCCTTCACCGGAGAGATGAGGATGCATGAGGGCATCGACATCGCCGGACCCTCCGGCACCAGCATCGTGGCCCCGTCCAAGGGCACGGTCAAGTCGGTGGGCTATCGGGGCAATTACGGACTGTGTCTGGAGATCGACCACGGCTACGGGGTGGTCACCAGGTACGCCCACTGCTCGCTGATCAAGGTGGCCCAAGGGGCCCGGGTATCCCGGGGCCAGGTGGTGGCCCTGATGGGGGCCACCGGCCGGGCCACCGGACCCCACCTGCACTACGAGGTGCTCAACAAGGGGCAGGTGGTCGACCCCGAGAAATATATCATCCTGTCCAGGATGTTCTGACCTGAAGCCATGCCATAAGGGGGCCGGGAGAATCTATTCCCGGCCCCCTTATTTTTGTGCCCCGGACTTATCTGGCACTGGAATCATCCCGCCAGGGCGGGCGGTAGGGGTGGCTAAAGGGGAAGTCCTCCCGGGAGAGGCGCTCCATCAAGCGGGCCGCCCCATCCTGGGGGTCGGCCAGCGGGCCGCCCGGCCGGTGCTGGATGAAGGAGTGGATCCGGAAGTCCAACAGCCTGCCGTCGGGGGCCAGCTCGGCCCAGAGCAGGGGGGCCAGGCCGGATTCCCCGGAAAGGTTCATCCCGCCGTAGGTGCAGAAGTTGCCCAGGCTGTAGGCGATCAGCCGGCCCTGGTGCACCTCCAAAGCCCGGGGGACATGGGGCCCGTGCCCGATGATCAGATCGGCCCCGCGCTCCACCGCCTGCCGGGCGAACTTGACCAGGTCGCCCCGCGGCTCGCCCAGATAGCTCTCCGGCCCCTCCTTGAGGTGCAGGGCCGCCTTGCCCTCGGCCCCGCCGTGGACCGAGACCAGCAGCAGATCGTAAACTCTGGCCAGCGAGTCGATCTCCCGCAGGGCCACCTCCGGATAGACCACCGAGCGGGGCGGGCCGCCGGAGGAGAGGGCAATCAGGGCCACCGAGAGGCCGCCCAGGTCGAAGACCGCCAGCGAGCCATCCTTGCCGCTGTAGGCGATCCCCTCCTTTTCCAGGGCCTCCCGGGTGGAGGCGCTGCCCTGGGGTCCGAAGTCGTTGGCGTGGTTGTTGGCCAGCGAGACCAGGTCGAAACCGGCTCCGGCCAGATTGGCGGCGAACGAGGTCGGGGTGCGGAAGACATAGGCCCGGCCGCTTTTGGCCAACTTGGCCGGCTGGCCCTGGTCGCACAACGGGCCCTCCAGGTTGCCGAAAGCCAGGTCGGCCGCCGACAATATCCCCTGGCAGTCTTGGAACAGCCGCCGCCCGTCTTCGGGAGGCAGCCGGGGCTCGGGGTAACAGCTGCCCATCATGATATCGCCCACCGCCGCGATGGTGACCCGGGAGGGGCCAGACGGGACCGGGGGGGCCAGGCTGTCCGCCTCCGGCCGGGCGGCGGCCGAGCTGTCGGCGGCCGCCTCGGGCGCCGATGCCTGGGGCGGCGGGGTGCGCACCGTGGCACAGGCTGGCAGCAGCAGGGCCGCCAACAACGGCATCAATCTCAAGATGGGATTACTCATGGGGGCTTTCTTAAATTATTATCTCTGGTCTACAGCCAGCCGTTCTCCTTATACCAGCGGGCGGTCTGGGCCAGCCCTTCCTCCAGGCTGTGGCGGCAGGAGAAGCTGAAATCCTCGGCGGCCCGCGAAGGGGAACAGGTCCAGCAGATCTGGGCCATCTCGCGAACCTTCTGCCGGTTGAAGATTGACTTTTGGCCGGCCAGGCCGGCCCCGCCCTCGGCCAGCAGGGCCGAGAAACGGGCCAGGAACAGGGGCACCCGGAGGCTTACCGGCCGGCGGCCCAAGGCTTGGGCGATGGCCTGGGATATCCGGCTCCAGGAGTAGGCTTGGGGGTCGGACAGGAAGTAAGTGCCACCGAGGGCTTCTTTGGCCCGGGCGGCCATGATGGTCCCGGCCACCAGGTCGGCCACATAGATCAGATTGGCATAGCGTTCCCGCAGACCCGGCAGCAGGGCGATCCCCCGGTCTATCCACTTGAAGTAAAGAAGCACATCCCGGTCCCGGGGCCCGTAGACGGTGGGGGGGCGGAGCAGGGTCAGCGGCAGTCCGGCCAGACCGGCCAATAGCCTCTCGGCCTCCAGCTTGCTCCTCCCGTAGTCGGAGATGGGCCGGCAGACATCCGACTCCCGCCGGGGGGCCCCCAGGCTGTCGGCCGGCCCGGCCGCCGCCTGGCTGGACAGGAAGACGAAACGCTTGAGGCCCGAGGCATTTTCAACGGCGGCCTTTGCCAGGTTGATGGTGGCATCCACATTACCGCGGAAAATCCTATCCCGGCTGCCGGCCTTGGCGGCGGCGATGTGAAATATGTAATCCACCCCCTTGACGGCGTCGGACAGCGACGACCGGTCGTCAAAAGACCCATAGGCCAGCTCCAGCTCCAGACCTTGCAGCCAGTTCAAGTTGCTGGTGGTCCTGACCAGGGCCCGCACCCGGAATCCTTCCCCAAGCAAACCCTCGGCCAGATGGCTGCCGATGAAGCCGCTGGCCCCGGTCACCAGGGCCAGGGGAGATTTGGCTGTGCCCGTCATGGGTGTAGTTTAACTTAATTGGCGCCAGCCTGTCAACCCGGGACTTTGGGCCTTGACAAGATATTAGTCCTTGACATTTGCCCAAATTGAGTTAAAATTACAACTCATCCAGGAGAGCCAGTGCATGTCAGAGCGCAGGGAAAGGGGAAGCCTTCCGGCCAGGCTGTGGATGAACTTGCGGCTGATGCGCCGGATCGCCGCCGATCCAGGGCTTCCCCGCCGGGCCAGGCTGATCCCGGGCCTGGTGGCGGCCTACCTGCTCTCGCCCATCGACCTGGTGCCGGACTTTATACCGGTGTTGGGATATTTGGACGACCTGGTGGTGGTGAGCCTGCTGCTATGGCTGTTCTTTCGTTTGGTTCCGGACCAGCTGGCCGAAAAGCACCAGGCGGCCCTGGAATCGGGGCCGCCGGAGGCTTTCAGCTGGGAGAGCCTGATCCGGGAATTCGCCCCCAATAAATAAAAGAGGTTGAAAATATATAGATGATCGAGTCGATAGGCGTGGACATAGCCGAGGTGGCCAGGATCCAACAAGCGGTGGACCGCTGGGGAAGGAGGTTCCTGGAGAAGGTGTTCACTCCCTCGGAAGTGGCCTTCTGCGAGGGGCGGCCCAACCGCTACCAGAGCTACGCCGCCCGTTTCGCCGCCAAGGAGGCGGTCTCCAAGTGCCTGGGGACCGGCTTCAAGCGGGGGGTGGCCCCCGGCCAGATCGAGATAGTGGACAACGAGCAGAGCCGGCCCTCGGTGAGGCTGCACGGGCGGGCGGCCGAGCATGGGGCCGGGCGGACCATCCACCTGTCGCTGTCCCACGACCGGACGGTGGTGGTGGCCATGGCGGTGATGGAGAAATAATGACCAACAGGCCGGCAGGAAAGAATTCGGCCCAGAGGAAGGCCGGGCCAGGGATGGCCGCTGCCGGGCCGAAGGCTTTGGTAATGCCCCAAGGGTTCTTGGTGGCCACCCCGGAGCAGATGAGGCAGATCGACGCCCGGGCCATCGGGGGGAACCGCCAGCGCGGCCTGGATCTGATGGAGCGGGCCGGCCAGGCGGTGGCCGAGAAGGCTGTCGAAATGCTAGGATCGGCTCCCATCGGCCGCCGCCAGCGGGTCTGCATCCTGTGCGGGCCGGGCAACAACGGGGGGGACGGTTTGGTGGCCGCCCGGCTGCTGACGGAGAAAGGCCGTGCGCCGGAGGTCTTCCTTCTGGGGCGCCAGGGGGAGCTCAAGGGCGACGCCCGGGCCAACCTGGGCCGGCTGAAAAGAGCCGGATTGAAGGTTAGGGAAATCGTCTCCCGGGCCGGACTGGAGGAACTGCGGACTTCATTGGGTCAGGCGGGCCTGGCCATCGATGCCCTGTTCGGCACCGGGTTCCACGGCCCGGCCCAGAAGCTTTCGGCCGAGGCCATCGAGACATTGAACCGCAGCGGAACCTTGGTGCTGGCGGTGGACATCCCCTCGGGGGTGGACGGACTGACCGGAAAAGCGGATGGCCCGGCGGTCAGGGCCGCGGCCACGGTGACCATGGGCCTGCTGAAGACCGGACTGCTGTTCTGGCCCGGCCGAGAGCTCTCGGGGCAGGTGACCACCGCCGACATCGGCCTGCCGCCGGAGGCGGTGGCGGCCCAGGAGATCGGGACATGTCTTTGTTATCCGGCCGGCCTTGAGGAATGGCTGCCCGGCCGGCGGCCCGATGCCCACAAGGGGGACTGCGGCAAGGTGCTGGTGCTGGCCGGGTCGGCCGGGATGGCCGGGGCGGCCTGCCTGGCGGCCGAGGCGGCCTTAAGGTCCGGGGCCGGCCTGGTCTATCTGGGGGTGCCGGAGAGCCTGGTCGACCTGGTCCAGGTCAAGCTGACCGAGGCGGTGGTTTTGCCCCTGGCCGAGACCCGGAGCCGGAGCCTGGCCCTGATGTCGCTGGGGCGGATATTGAAGGCCGCCCAGCGCTGCCAGGCGGTGGCCCTGGGCCCCGGGCTTTCCAACCACCCCGAGACCGCCGAGCTGGCCTGTGAGATAGTCCGGCAGGTGGCCGGTCCGCTGGTGCTGGATGCCGACGGGATCAATGCCTTGGCCGGACATCCCGAAAGCTTAAGGTCGGCCCCGGGTGAGTTGGTGCTGACCCCCCATCATGCCGAGCTCTCCAGGCTATCGGAGGTGCCGGTCGGCCAGATCAGGTCCGACCCCTTGGGCCAGGCCAGGGAGGCCGCCGGGCGGTTCGGGCATCCGGTAGTGCTCAAAGGAGCCCCGACGGTTACCGCGGTCCCCGATGGCCGGGCCTGGATCAACCCCAGCGGAAATGCCGGGATGGCCACCGCCGGGTCGGGGGACGTCCTGACCGGGCTGGTGGCCGGGCTGCTGGCCCAGGGGATGGCCCCGGAGCGGGCGGCGGTGCTGGGCGTCTACCTGCACGGACTGGCCGGCGACCTGGCGGCCGAGGAGATGACCCAGTACTGCCTGCTGGCCGGAGACATTTTGCGGCACCTGCCGGGGGCCTTCAAAACTTTGATGGAGGGAATCTGATGGTTTGGCTGGGATACGCAGCCCTGGGGGTGGCCGCCGGGATGATCAGCGGCATGTTCGGGATCGGCGGGGCGGTGGTGATAGTGCCGGCCCTGGTGTTGCTGTTCAAGTTCTCCCAGCACCAGGCCCAGGGCACCTCGCTGGCCACCCTGCTGCTGCCCATCGGCCTGCTGGCCGCCTGGCGGTACTATGCGGCCGGACATGTCAACGTCAAGGCGGCGGCGGTGATGGCGGTGTGCTTCTTCTTCGGCGGATTATTTGGGGCGGTGCTGGCCGAGAAGGTCTCGGCCATCTGGCTGCAACGCTCCTTCGGGGCCTTCCTGATGCTGATCGCCCTGCGGATGATGCTGTTCCGCTGATGGACCGGATCGCCCGCTGGCTGGTGAACAGCTCCAGCCCCTCGCTGACCGAGGCCGCCGGCGCGGTGCGCTACGCCATCTGGCGCCGCCAGTGGGAGGTGTGCGACGTGGCCGGCTGGCGGGACCGCAGCCAGCAGATTGCCGAGAGCCTGGCCGCCCTGGGCGGGGAGCAAGAGGATTACCTGGTGCCGGCCCGGCTGTGCCAGGCCCAGGTGGCGGTCTATCAGGGCGACTATTCGAAGGCCCTCCAGCTGGCCCAGCAGGCCCTGGAGGCGTGCCGCCCAAAGGGGCTTGATGACCGCTGGCTGCCCGAGGTCCACGGCCAGCTGGCCCTGGCCCACCAGAGCCTGTCGGATTTTGAGGAGGCCCTCCAGCACCGGGGCCGGGCGGCCGAGCTGTACCGGGAGAAAGGCGACCCCAACGGGCTGGGAAACTCCCTGGCCAGTTTGGGACTGGTCTACTGGAAGATGGGCCGTTACGATGATGCCATGGCCAATCTGGAGGAGGCCCACGCGATCTTCCAGCAGCACCGCGACGAGCGGGCCCAGGCCATGGTGCTGACCAACACCGCCAACGTCCTGCTGGCCACCGACCAAGCTGACCAGGCCCGCAAGAACTACCTGCAGGCCCTGGACATCTGCCGCCGGATCGGGGACCTGGCCAGATCGGAAGAGCGTCGTGTAGGGAAAGAGTGTAGATCTCGGTGG
>CALGNM010000095.1 GCA_937958665.1 uncultured bacterium
GAGATCGTATTCGGTGACTGGAGTTCAGACGTGTGCTCTTCCGATCTATGTTGGGAAATGACGCGGTACTGATGGTGATGCCGGAACGGGGCAACAACGGCCAGGAGCCGCCGGACGAGGTGGCTGCGGCCCTGAGGGCCAGCCGGGTGGCCTTTCTGGCCACCACCAAATCGCTGTCCCATACCCGGTCCCGCAAAGAGGCCAGCCGGGCGGGATGCCGGATCGCCAGCATGCCGGGGATAACCCGGGAGATGATTACCCGGGCCCTGGATATAGACTATAGGGCAATGGAGGTCCGGGGCCGGCGGATATCAGACAGGCTTAAGGGGGCCTCGCAGGTACGGATCACAACCAGTCTGGGCACCGACCTGACCTTTTCGGTGCGGGGTCGTCCGGCGGAGATAGACTCTGGCATCATCCATCTCCCTGGTGGATTCACCAACCTACCGGCCGGAGAGGTCTACCTGGCCCCGGTGGAAGGGACCGCCAACGGCCGGTTGGTGGTGGATGGGGCTATCGGGAATTCGGGTATTCTGAAAAAACCTATCGCGATTGCCATCTTAGATGGCTATGCCGTCGGGGTTGAGGGCGGCCGGGCGGCCCAGGCCCTTTGGGAGATGCTGTCCCGGCACGGGCGGGCGGCCTACAATGTGGCCGAGTTCGGGATAGGGATCAACCCCCGGGCCGTAGTCACCGGCAACATCCTGGAGGACGAGAAGGCATTGGGGACCATCCATATAGCCTTCGGGGACAACAGCGGCTTCGGCGGCCGGGTGAGCGTTCCCAGCCACCAGGACGGCATCGTCAGCCGGCCCAGCGTCTGGGCGGACGGTCATCGGTTGATGGCAGACGGAAAACTCCTGCTATAGGACGATTGGTGGGAAAGAGGATAATCCACATATCTCTCCTTGGCCTGGCCCTGATGCTGGCCGGCTGTGGCCGAAAGGCGGTTGATAAGCTGGCTGAGCCGGTGGACGAGGGCGGGCCCAGGCTGAAGCTGGGGCGGGTGACTTTTGCCGGAAATACCGCCTTCTCCGAGCGGGAACTGCGTTCAAAAATGACCAGTCAGACCGGCAAGCGGTTCGATGACTACACCTTCGACCAGGACATGCGTTTGATCATCTATATGTACCGCAAGAAGGGCTATCTGGACGCCCGTTTTCTGTCCCGGGAGAGCCAGGTGAACATTGAGCGGCAAGAGATCGACTATCTGCTGACCATCGAGGAGGGCAACATCAAGCGGGTGGGGCAGCTGAAGTTCTCGGGCAACCAGGTGCTGTCCGATTCTCTGCTGGCCTCGATGCTCAAGGTCAAAACCGGCGAGCCGCTCAGCCTGCCGGCCATCAACCAGACCTCATCCGGGATCGTGGCCCTCTATGCCGAGCGGGGCTACATCTACGCCACGGTCCGCGATACCGTGCTGGACACCGGGGATCCCTACCTTTCGGATGTGCTGTTTCAGATCACCGAAGGGAATCAGGTCCGGTTGGGGAAGATCGAGATCCAGGGCAACCGCCGGGTCAGTTCAAGGGTGATCGAACGGGAGTTCACCCTGAGGCCGGGCGAAGAGCTGATGCCCTCCAAGGTCTACTTCAACCAGCAGCGGGTGTATGCCCTGGGGCTGTTCACCCAGGCCCGGTTCGACATGCTGGGGCTGGAGGAACAACGGGACACGGTTGATCTGCTGCTTACCGTTAAGGAGGACAAAACCAGCTGGGTGGGGTTCAATCTGGGGTTCGAGCAGCCTGACCGGGTCCAGGGAGGGGTGGAATGGGGCAGCGATAACATCTTCGGCAACCTCCAGAAGCTGACGGTTAAGAGCGAGGCTTCCTATGCCCTGCAGAAAGCGGACACCGGCCTTCATGCCTACACTAACAACTATTACCTGGATTATCTGGAGCCGTATTTCCTGTACACTAATTTCAAGGCCAGCGGGTCGGTATACTACAAGCGGGAGAGGCAGGCCAGCAGCCTGTGGCGGCAGCTGAGCCGGATGGGGGGCGAGGGCAAGGTGGGCCGGACTCTGGCCAAGAACCTCCAGGCCTTCTTGGGATACAAATACGAATTCCTCGAGGAGACTCAGAACACCACCAGCGATGTATAGATCGGAAGAGCACACGTCTGAACTCCAGTCACCGAATACGATC
>CALGNM010000096.1 GCA_937958665.1 uncultured bacterium
TGGTGGTGGAAGATCCTTTCCGATCCTTCCCCGGCCAGGCAGCGCTGGATAAGGCCATAAGCCAGCTGGATTCCTTGTTAGTGATTGATTCTTTCTTCGGTTCATCGGCTGATCGGGCCGAGGTCGTTATCCCCTGGCTGCTATCTTGGGAGTAGGAAGGAGCCTTCCATCATACCGACGGGATTGAGCCGAGTTTCACGACTGCCCTGAAGCCGGCCAGCGGATATCGGAGCCTGGAGGACGTTGTCCTGGCATTGGCAAACTCCCTGGGAGGCAAAATGAACATTAGGGAACAGCTGCCCGGTTTGGAGGAGGCCAGCCTGGAGCCGGTCCGGGTCATCGAGATAGAGAGCGAAGCGTTGCCCTTCAACCTGGAGTTGGGCAGCGTCTACCCCCACCTGTATGGAGGCGAGGGACAAACCATCAACAGTTACCACTTGGCCCGGGAGTTTGTGGGGAATTATCTGGAGCTGCATCCCGAGGACATCGCCGATCTGGGGTTAAGGGCTGGCTGGAAGGCCCGGGTGGTCTCCAATGCCGGTGCTCTGGAGACGGTGATCAGGGCCAATCCCAACATATACAAGAAAACAGCCTTTATGCCGGTGCATTTTGGGGGCAACCGGCTGGCTCCATTCCGCTACGATCCCCGCCTTAAAACCCCGGTTTTCAAGGGCATTCCGGTCAGGATAGAAAAGATATAGCCGTTGTCAGGACCTCGCTGCCAAGCAGCGGGGTCTTTTTGTGTTTATCCTGGTGCAACCAATATGTAAGGTTGATAATGCAACGAACAGCAATCATTCTTGTTTTAATGGCCCTGTTGCAGGGCTGCGGGCGAAACTCAGGAGAGCAGGCCGAAAATATCAAGACAATTACGGTTTTTAAGGCGGTAAGGCGCGATGTCGGAACGGTGATCGATGTCAGCGGCAATATCAACCCTCAGAACCGGGTGACAATATATCCCAAGGTAAGCGGCCGGGTGATATCGCTATACGGGGAAGAGGGGAAAAGTGTCGCCCGGGACCAGGTGCTGGCCGAAGTGCAGCAGGACCTGCCCGGCAGCGAGTATCTGCCATCCCCGGTCAGATCTACCGTCAGGGGCACGGTCCTCAGAAAAATGGCCGAGGTGGGGTCGTCGGTAACCCCACAAACGCCAATGTTCGAGGTGGGCGATACCAGGTGCCTGATTTTTTCGGGACAGGTTTACGGAGAGGAGCGGGGACAGGTTAAAATCGGGCAGAGGATGATCCTGATGGGAGAAGGCGGCGATACCCTGGTGGGTTTAGAGATAAACAAGGTGGGGTCGCAGTTGGACCCCCTGACCGGGGGCTTGGTCATTGAAGCCGGTCTGTGCTTGGCCCGAAAAGTTTTGATGCCAGGGCAGCAGGTGGAGGGGCAGGTCAGGGTGGGCAGCATTGAGGGAATATTAATACCCAGGTTGTCGTTGGTCAAGGGCCAGCAGGGTAGGGAAGGTGTCTTCGCCATCAGGGACAACCGGGCACGGTTTATTCCGGTTGAGGTGTTGTCAAGGTCGGAAGGCCACTTCATAGTAAAGGGCCTGGATGAGGGTGTCGAGGTTGCCGCCGAGGGGGCCGCCGGCCTGATCCAGGGGCAAAAGGTAAGAATCAAGACCAGTTCTTGAATAATTTCAGCCGAACAAAAATGAGGTTTTTCCGATATTTAATTGAGCATTACGTAGGGACTCTGCTACTGATAGGCTTGGCGCTATCGTTGGGGTTGCTAGGCCTTTTTCAGCTTCCGGTGTCCTTCTATCCCGATTTCACGGTGCCGGTGGCGATAGTGCTAACCCCATATCCCGGGGCTGGCCCGGAATCGGTGGAATATGCGATAACAAAGCCATTGGAACAGAGCTTGGCGACGCTCTCGGGCAGATCGGAAGAGCACACGTCTGAACTCCAGTCACCGAATACGATC
>CALGNM010000097.1 GCA_937958665.1 uncultured bacterium
GATCGTATTCGGTGACTGGAGTTCAGACGTGTGCTCTTCCGATCTCGACTTTTTCAGGATGCTGGCCGCCCAGGTGGCCCTAGCTCTCAACCGGATCCGCTGGATGAGCCTGGGGGCCATCCGCCAGGAGGTAATGGAATCATACCTAAAGGGAGCTCAGGACCCCCTGATAATCACCGGCCCCCTTAACCAGATAGTTTTCGCCAATGTCCCGGCCCGGGAGATGCTGGCCGGGCGTCCCGAGGAGCTGAAATCATTGGCCCTCGGTCCGGATGACCGAAAGTGGCTGTTGGAACAGACCGAGCTGATGTCATCCGGGGCCGTCGCCGAGGCCGAGCGGAGGGTGGTGCTCAAAGACAGCTACAGCCTGCTCCGGCTAAAAGGATTCTCGGAGAACGGGAAATATTCGGGCTGCCTGATTCATCTGCACGACCTGCGCCAGGAGGGGCTGGAGTACTTCCGGGAGCTGACCGGGATGGTGGCCGCCCTGGATGATATCGAGCTACTGCCACAGATCCTGCTGAAGGCGGTGCGGCACTTTGTGGATTTCGATTCGGGGGCGGTGCTGCTGAGGGAAAAGGGAGACCATTTCCGGTTCTTGGCCAGTCAGGGCACCATGATTGAGCACGATTCCGGAGCGGCCTTTAGGTTGAAATCGGGACTGGCCGAGGCAGCCATCAACGAGGGACGGACCCTGTCCTTCGCCGGATCCGAGGGTTCGATGGCCGAAAGCCTGGGCATCACCGCCATGGAGAAGCCGCTGTCCGGGGCCCGGGCTCTACTGGTGACCCCGCTGTTTCACCAGAAGCATAATATCGGATTGTTGGTGCTAGCCAACAACCGGCCGGAATCCTATCCCCAAATCAGCCTGTCCCTGATCGACGAGATGAGCCCGGGCTTGGCCCGGATTCTGTGGCAGATCGGGGTGGCCGGGAAGCTGAAGCAGGAAAACGCCCTGCGGAACAAGCTCTATGAAATCGGATTCGCCTCTGGCTCGGTGCTGCAGGTGGGCAGCCTGTTGAACCTGATGATCCGCACCATCGCCAAGGAACTGAAACTTGATGACATGGGGATCTACTTTTTTGACGAGGTGCTGGGCGAGTGGAACGGCAAGTCAATAATGCCGGCCGGGAAGGACGGAGGTTTCCTGGGGACCATGAAGGGCGCGGACATCAAGCTGGATTACCAGCGACTTTCGGAGATCCGGGAGATAAACGCTGCGGTGATCTGCCGGGGGCAGGCCGAGCTGGTGCCCGACATCAAGTCAGACCCCCGCTTCCCGGACGGAGCCTTCCATCCGGAGCTTAACTCCGGCCTGTGGCTGCCGCTGAAGCTCAAGGACAAGGCTATCGGGTCCATGTATGCCATGTCCCGTCATCCGGCTTATTTTGGGCATGATGACATGCTGATGCTTCAGGAGCTGACTCCGCTGGTCACTTTCGCCTTGCGCAGCGCCATTTTGTACGAGGAGATTCGACGGGAGGGCAGCCGGGTGGGCGCCATCATCAACTCCATGCCCGAGGGTTTGCTGATGGTGGACTCCAGCTTCAGGGTGATCACCAACAACGAGGGATTTGAGAAGCTGTGGGGCCTCAAGCGGCCGATCCGGCCGGGCGATGAGCTGAAGAACGATATTTTGGGACTGCTGACCGAGTCCTTGGTCAACCCCCGCCCGCTGATAGAGTTCTTCCAGGGCTGTGCAGTCTCGGCCACCGGGGTAGTGCCGCCGGCTGAGGTAGAGCTTAAAGAAGGGCGGCACCTGAAGATAATATCCTTTCCGGTGGAGGAGCTGGGCCGGCCCCGCACCGGACTGGTGATACTGACCCAGGATATCACCACCGAACACCAGATAGCCGAGCTGCGCCAGGAGTTTGTGGGAATGTTGTCCCACGATCTGCGGAACCCGCTGGCGGCGATCATCGCCACCCTGGAGCTGTCCCTGGACGGCAGTCTGGGAGAGCTGAACGAGAACCAACAGCAGTTTTTATCCAACGCCATGAACGACAGCCGCCGGATGCTGGAGATGCTGAATGATTTTCTAGACGGCTACAAGTATGAGGCGGTGGAGCTGAAACTGGAGAAGACCAACTTCGATATATCCCAGCTGGTGGCCCGGCTGGTGGCCGACTTCTCTCCCCTGGCCCGGGAGAAGAGCATCGATTTGTTGGAGGAGGCTCCCGGAGCTGTTCTGGTGACTGCTGATGAGACCAAGCTGGCCCGGGTGGTGTCCAACCTGCTTTCCAACGCCCTGAAGTTCACCCCCAAGGGTGGGCGGATATTGGTCCGGGTCAAGGAAGCCGGGGAATACATCGAGGTGTCGGTGGCTGACAACGGGGAGGGAATTGCCAAGGAGGACCTGGCCAAAGTGTTTGAGAAATTCTACCAGGTGGAGAAGAGGCGGCGGGGCCGCAAGACCGGGACCGGGCTGGGGCTTTCTCTCTGCAAGAAATTGGTGGAGGCCCACCAGGGCAGAATCTGGGTGGAGAGCCAGCCGGGCAAGGGCAGCACCTTCATCTTCACCCTGCCTAAATAGAGCATAAATCCAAATATCACCCATAAAGAGGTAAGGACATGGCCAAGAAGATCATGGTGGTGGACGACGAGCCTTATATCGCCCGGGTCATCAAGTTCAAGCTGGAGCAGGAGGGATATAATGTGATCTCGGCCAACGACGGACAGACCGGCCTGCAGAAGATCCGGGAGGAGAAGCCCGACCTGGTCCTGCTGGATGTTATGATGCCAGGCCTTTCCGGCTACGATGTGTGCCAGCAACTTAAGCAGGACCCGGCCCTGGCCGGAATTCCGGTGGTGATCCTTACCGCCAAGGGACAGGAGCGCGATCGGGAACAGGGCCTGAACATGGGGGCCAGCGACTACATTACCAAGCCCTTCAGCCCAAACCGACTGCTGGATTTGGTTAAGAACATGATCGGAGAAGCCAAGTAGCCATGAACCACCTTCTGTGGCTGCTGCCGCTAGCGACGGCTTTGGGCCTGGGGGCTTGGGCCCTGGTCCTGAGGGCCAGCAACCGCGGGCTGGATCTGGAAAAGAAGCGTCTGCAGACCGAGAACGGCTCCCTTAAAGAGGTGCTGCAAAACGCCCAGCGGCAGGCCAGCCAGGAGATGTCCAAAAGCCGGGAGGCCCTGGAGTCCGGGAAGAAGCAGCTGGCCGAGTCCGAGCGCTACCGACAACTGGTGGGACAGCTCCCGGTGGGTTTGGTGCTGGCCGACAGCCAGGGAATCGTCCAGTTCATAAATCGGGAAGCCGAAGGGATCACCGGCTGGGCGGCCGAGGATGTCATCGGAAAGAACTGGAACACGGTATTCAAAAGCCAGTCCACCGGCAACGATGGCCTGATTGAATCCCAGCTGAAGGGCCGGGACCGGGCGGAACGGGACCAGGAGGTGCTGGTGGGCAAGGACGGCCGCGACCTGACCGTAAGCTCCCGGCTTTGGCGCTATGACTCCGGGCAGAAACTGGGATGGGCTTTCATGGCTGCCAGTCCGGCGGTCGATTACAACAAGTTGAGGGACGAATTCGTCACCAACATCTCCCATGAGCTGAGGACTCCCCTGACGGTGATCAAGGGTTACTCCGAGATCCTCTACGATGAAGCCCAGCGGAACGGACAGCAGAATGCCGAACTGGTGAAGGTGGTGATGGATGAATGCGAACGCCTGGCCAACATTCTGGACAACATCCTCAACTTTCAATCGGCCAGCTCGGGGCAGATTGGGTTGAAGAATGAGAAAATCGACCTGCTAAAACTGCTGAACGCGGTGGTCAACGACATCAAGTCAAAGGCAGACAAGAAGAACATTGCCATCATCAAAAAATTCCCCGAGTCCATCTCCCCGGCCAAGGGCGATTTCAACGCCCTGCGCTTTGCCTTCAGCCAGATACTGGATAATGCCGTGAAGTTCACCAATCCCGGGGGCTCGGTGAGGGTGGAGACCGGCGGCTGGCGTCTGGAACAGGGCTTGTGGAAGGTGGAGATTAATTTCATCGACACCGGGGTCGGCATCTCGGCCGAGGACCTGCCCCACATCTTCGAAAAGTTCTACCGGACCGACCAGAAGGTCCATACCCTCCAAGGCACCGGGATCGGCCTCTCACTGTGCAAGGAGATCATCGAGACCAATGGCGGCAACATATCGGTGGAAAGCATCGTCGGCAGCGGCAGCCATTTTTCGGTGAACCTGCCGATGTCGGAATAGGGGGCGGCCGACGGCCAGACTGGATGAATCATCCGGGGCGCCCAGCCCCGGATTTGTAATTGGGAGGGTGCTATCGATATCCTGAGGGGAACCTGGGTTAAAAGACCAGGGCCCGGAGGTTGGGCGATAAAATTGGCAGTTCTGTCTGTGGCCCTGGCTGTCAGGCTGTCATATCTGTGGCAGATCAGGTCCCTGCCTTTTGTGTCCCACCCCGTGGGCGATTCCGGGGAATACTTCCGGAGGGCCGGGGAGATCATGGCGGGGGATTGGGCGGGCTCAGGAGTGCCGTTTCTGGGCTCGGTGTTCTATCCTTACTTTTTGGCCGCGGTGATGTCCCTGCCGGGGGGAAGCCCGTTATATGCATTGATAGCCCAATCATTGATCGGCGGCCTGGGTTGCCTGCTAATCGGCCTTCTGGCCAGGGAGATTTGCCCGGATCGTTGGGGGGAACTGGCTGCCGGCATGCTGGCGGCGCTCTACGGCCCGATGGTGTTCCTGGAGAACGACCTGGTGATGTCCTCCCTGACGTCAGCCGCGGTGGCCGGAGGGCTGCTGGCCTGCCTGAAGGCCCGGGGTGGCGGGTCAGTCGGCTGGGCCTTTCTATCGGGCTTGCTGCTGGGGGCCGGGTCCCTGGACCGGGCCAACCTATTGCTGTTCGTTCCGGCCGCGGCCTGGTTCCTTTGGCGGCAGACGATTCGGCGAACGGTATTGTTGCCGTTGGTCCTTGTCTTGGGAGCGGTCCTGCCGCTGCTGCCGTTTACCATAAATAATCTGATCCGCCATGGTGATCCGACGCTTACCTCTTCCAGCCTGGGAGTCAATTTTTTCATAGGCAACAACCCCCAAGCTCCGGGGGTGTTTTATCTCCCTGAGGGTTCGGGCCTGGTAAGCCACGATCTCTTCGGCAGCTCCCAACGGCTGGCCGAAAAACGAACCGGCAGGACCCTGAAACCCTCCCAGGTTTCGAACTTTTGGTTGAAAAAGGGCCTGGCCTTCATAGGCGGGAATCCTGACCAGGCCATCCGGCAGAGTCTGCGTAAGCTGGCGTTGCTTTTAAACCACTACGAGATACCGAACCACTTGAACTTCTACTATATCAGAAAAGAGTTCGGCCCGGCTCTATGGTTGGGCTTCATCGGTTTCGGGGTTGCCGGCGCCCTGGGTCTGGCTGGCCTGGTTTTTATGCTCTGGGATTCCCGTTCTCCGGCCCTATGGCTGTGCTTGCTGTTCCTGACAGTCTATGTGCTCTCACAGTTGCCGTTCTTTGTTGCCGACCGTTACCGGGTTCCCCTGCTGCCTCCTCTATTGGCCCTGGCCGGCAGCGTTGTCGCCCGGGGTGGCCGGTTTTTCATCTTGAGAAGCTGGAGAAAGTTGGCATTCCTGATATTGCTGGCATCCCTGTCTGCCTGGCTGGTGAACCAATCGCTGGTGTTCTTTCCGTTCAGTTCGGATCGGGTTGAGGTCTCCCGGTCCTATTTGGAGCGGGCCATGGAAAAAGGGGATCATTTCGACGAAGACTTTAATCTGGCATTATCGGGGCTGAAATGGGCCCTGGAGGCCTCGCGCCCGGGAGACCCCTGGGTCCCCTACGGCCGTTTCCATCTAGGAAGGGCCTATGCCTTTCTGGGGCTGTATTCGTACGCCCTGTCGGAATTCGACCGGCTGCCGGCATCGGAGGCGGAAGCCGGCCCGGTGGCCGTGGCCAGGCTGATGGTGCTGGCGGAATATTCCCGCTCGGGAGACGTTGTCGGGGTGGATGTGATTCCCTCCACCCCTTTCGAGCAAGCCGAGTCGTACCTGGCAGGAGGCGATTACCAGAGGGCCCGGCAGCTGTACCAGACGATATTGGAGAGGGACCCCTATCATTATTCGGCCATCAACCGGCTGGGCCTGGCCTGTTATTTGTCCGGCAAACTGGAGGAGAGCCTGAAAGTCCTGACCCAGGGGCTGCGGTATTATCCCGATGACCCTACGATGCTGGAGAACGTCCGACAGATATCGGCCCAGTTGGGCCGTCCGGCGCCGGCCGAAAATCTGATTAGAAAACATGGCGAATGATCTTACCGCCACCGTTAGACGTAAGGCCCGATTGGCTTTCCTGTTGAGCCTTGCCTGTTTGGGGATTCCGGCCGAGGCAGGTGTGGTTATTAACGAGTTTTGCAACCATCCTCATCCTACCAACGATACCGGTCTGGAATGGATTGAGCTCTTTAACCCGGATTCAACGGCCCATAACATTGCCGGATGGGATCTTTACCCGTCGCGCAGCCCGCATCTAGTGTTTCCCGAGGGAACCGTCATCGGGCCGGGGGCCTTTCTGCTGGTCCGGCTCCGTCTGGAAGGCATCGATACCGGGACAGAGTTGTTCGAGGGCACCGAGGGGGTCTCCAGCAACATGCCCAATACCAGAGGGTCGGTGGCCCTGTTCACCAACTCAAATCGAGACACCATCATCGACTTCGTACAGTACGGGGACGACAGCATGACCTACGAGGCCACGGCCGCCGGGGCCGGGCTGTGGGTGCGGGGGCTTTTCCTGGATACCGCCCGCTGCGGCAATTCCCTGGCTTTGGCCGTTGACGGGCTGGATTCGAACCGCCCGGCCGATTGGAAGGAATTGCTGCAACCGACCCCTGGATACGGCAACCAACCCTCTCCGGTTGAGGTGGGGATCAGCGGATTGGCCATTGACCCTGCCCTGCCCAGCCAGCCGTTTGCCTTGCGGGCTGAGGTATCAAGCCTGGGGGCCGATACCGCCCGTCAGGTTAGGGTGGAGATCTTTGACGACCAGAACGGCGATTCCCTGCCAAATATCGGGGAGGCTCGTTATGCCCTGATTGATTGGGAGGCGCTGGCCGGAACAAGGACGGCGTCCATCATAGTTCCCGGCCAACCGGAGGGCCAGTATAATCTGGCCGTGGCAGTTTCCTGCAGCGGGGACGCCTACCCCGGCAACAACTGCCGCCGGCTGACGGCCAACATCGGAAGCCCGGTGATAATCAACGAAATCCTGTTCTGGCCCTGCAGCGGTCTGGCCGAATGGATCGAGCTTTACAACCGCTCCGGACGGCCGGCCGACATCAGGGGATGGACCCTGGAGGATGCCAATGCCCAGCCCCGCTTGATAACCGCTTCCAGCCAAACGGTGGCCCCGGGGGCCTACCTGATCCTGACCTCGATAGACAATCAACCGCTGGCCGACTGTCCCCGGCTCAAGCCAACCGGAGGATGGCCAACCCTGAACGATTACGGGGATCTGGTGCGGCTTAATGACCAGCGGGGAATTACGGAAGATCTGGTCCAGTACCTGCCGGAGTGGGGGAGGAGCCAGGGGGCATCCCTGGAGCGGATCAATCCCCGCCTGACATCCAATACCCGGTCCAGTTGGGGGCTGTCCCTATCCCCGGCCGGGTCGACCCCGGGCCGGCGCAACAGCATATTTTCCGAGAACCCGGGCCGGGAGGCCAGGCTATCCGCCGGCCCCAATCCGTTCTCGCCCGACGGCGACGGCCGGGAGGAGCATGCGATTATCAATTATCGCCTTCCCTGGGAGCGGGGGATGGTCAGCATCAGCGTTTTTGACCGGATAGGACGGAGAGTTAGGAGCCTGATAAACGGCCGGCCATCGCCACAGGAGGGATGCCAGGCTTGGGACGGGCGGGATGATCAAGGGCGCAAATGCCCGATGGGGCTGTACATCATCCTGTTGGAGGCCGGGGAGGAGGGGGGCGGAGGAACAATCAGCGCCAAGGCTGCGGTGGCGTTGGCCGGAAGATTATAATGGGAGGGGCCGAAGTGAGGGGTATGGTTCAGATTTATACCGGGAACGGAAAGGGCAAGACTACCGCGGCCTTGGGATTGGCCTGCCGGGCCTCCGGGCAGCAGAAGAAGATCCTGATGGTCCAGTTCATGAAGGGCAAGGTCAACTACGGGGAACTGAGGTCCGCCAAAAAACTGCCGGGCTTAACCATCAGGCAGTTCGGCCGGCCGTCATTCGTGGACAAGAAGAACCCGGTCCCGGCCGATATCAAAGGCGCGCAACTGGCGATGGAGTTCGCCCGAAAGGCCTTTCATTCCGCCAAATATGATATCATCATACTGGACGAACTGAATGTGGCCCTGGATTTCAAGCTGATTTGCCTCAAAGAGGTGCTGGATCTGATAGCCACAAAACCGGAGAAACTGGAACTGATAATCACCGGGCGATATGCCCATCCTCAGGTGATAAAACTGGCCGACCTAGTCTCGGAGGTTAAAGAAGTAAAGCATTATTATAAGCAGGGAGTGCCGGCCAGGAAGGGCATTGAGTTCTAGAATAATATCATTGTAACAGATACTCAATTATCAGATAAAACCAAGGAGACTCATGGAACATGTGATCAAAAAAGCCCTGGAGCGGGGGGGAGTTGACTACCTGGAGATCAGACTGGAGGAAAGGACCACCACTTCGGTGAACTATGTGGGACGGGAGTTGGAAAGTATCGGGGTCAACAACTCCTTCGGGGGCAATGTCCGGGCCCTGCACAAGAGCGGCTGGGGCTTCTCTTCCTTCAATTCTTTGGATAATTTGGAGAAAAAGGTGGACCAGGCCTGCCAGGCCGCCAGACAGGTGGGCCGGGGCCGGTCGCGGCTGGCCAAGACCAATGCGGTGCGGGACCATATCAAGGTAAATATGAATGACGACCCCCGCCAGGTCTCCCTGTCCCAGAAAAAGGAACTGGCCGAGCACTACAACCGCCTGATTATGGACTCGCCCGGCATTATCAGCTCCAGTACCAGGTATGAGGATGTCTTCAAAAAACAGACCTTCGCCAACAGCGAGGGCAGTTTCATCACCCAGGAGCGGATCTACTGCGGGGCCGCTTTCTCAGCGGTGGCCAAGGAGGGGGCCAATGTCCAGCGGGCGCACACTACTGCCGGTGACACCCGGGGCTACAACACCGCCCTCAATCTGGAGCCCAAGGCCGAGCAGGCGGTGAAGGATGCCCGGGATCTGCTGAAGGCCGACAAGGTCTCGGCCGGCAAGTACACCGTGGTAATCGACCCCATAATGTGCGGGGTATTCGCCCACGAGGCCTTCGGCCATTTGTCGGAGTCGGACGAGATCTACCAGAACAGGGAACTGCAGAAGCTGATGAAGCTCGGCACCCGCTTTGGCAACGGCGACCTGACCATTCTGGACGATGCCACCCTCAAGGGGGAGCGGGGCTATTACGCCTATGATGAGGAGGGGGTGCCTTCAGGCCGGAACTATCTGATCAAAGACGGGCTGTTGGTGGGCCGGCTGCACTCCCGGGAGACGGCTGGCATCATGGGTGAGAAGCCCACCGGCAGCGCCCGGGCCATCAGCTACCAGCACAAGCCTATCGTCCGGATGGGCTGCACCTACATCGAGCCCCGGGGCTATGAGTTCGAGCGGATGATCGGCGAGATTGATGATGGGCTTTACGTGGTGTCGGCCCTGGGGGGGATGACCGAGACCGAGATGTTCACTTTCTCGGCCATGAAGGCCTACCGGATCGTCAAGGGGAAGGTCGGCCCCATGGTGCGCGACGTAATCCTGACCGGCAACGTATTCACCACCCTGAAGAACATCGAAGCCATCGGGAATGACCTGCAATTGCACGGCGGGCTGGGCGGATGCGGCAAGGGAGGGCAGATGCCCCTGCCGGTGTCGGACGGGGGGCCGCACATCAGGATCAAGGATGTAGTGATAGGAGGCAAATAGATGAAGAATATAATGGATACCATACTGGCCAAGTGCCGGGGAAGGGCCGATTCGGCTGAGGTGATTGCCTACCACAACCAGTCGATGCCGGTGGAGTTCCGGGCCGGCAGGCTTCATTCGGTGGAACATAAGGAGAGCCTGGGAATGGGCCTGAGGGTCATAAAGAACGGCCGGATAGGCTTCTCCTCCACTACCGACCCCAACCAGCTGGACCAGTTGGTGGCCAATGCTCTGGCCAGTGCCGAATTCGGGCAGATGGCCGCCTTCCAGTTTCCGGGCAAGTGCCGGCCCAGGAAGGCTCCGGTCTACGATCCGCGGCTGGAAAAATACACCCCAGAACAGGCCATCGCCGAGGGCCAGAGGAACGTCGAAACAATCAGGCAAAAGGCTCCCAGACTGACCCTGGATGTGAGCCTGCGCAAGTCGGTCACAGATTTCCACCTTGCCAACAGCCAGGGGCTGGAGGCCAACTACCGAAAAAGCACCTTTTCCCACAGCCTTTCAGGGATGGCGGTGACCCCGCACGGCCTGCTGTACATCGGCGATGGCAGGAACAGCTGCCGTTTATTGCGGGAGGGCCCAAAAATGGCGGCCAAGATTGTCAAGCTTTACCGGAACGCCCTGCGTCCGGCGGTGGCTCAGACCGGAAGGATGCCGGTGATCTTCTCCACAGATGCCGCCTACCTGCTGTGGATGGCTCTGGGTATGGGGGTCAACGGCAAGCAGGTGCAAAAGAAGTCCTCTCCCCTGACCGGGCAGATTGGGGAAAGGATAATAGACAAGCGGGTAACCGTCACCGACGATCCCACCTATGAATATGCGGTTGCCTCCGGGCCTTGCGATGACGAGGGGGTGTGTGCTGCCAGGATGACGCTGTTCGACCGGGGGGTGCTAAAGGGTTTCGTCTATGACCTGCAGACCGCCGGGATGATGGGGGTTGGCACCACCGGCCATGCCAGCCGAGATTACAGCAGCCTCCCGTCGCCATCGGTCAGCAACCTGGTGATCAAGCCGGGCAGGTCCTCCCTGGCCGAAATGATAAAAGATGTCAAGTCCGGCATCATTGTCCACGATTTTCTGGGGGCCGGGCAAAGCAACCTGTTGGCCGGGGACTTCTCGGCCAACATCGCCTTAGGCTATAAGATAGAGAGTGGCAAATTGATCGGACGGGTTAAGGATGTCATGATATCTGGGAACATCTATCAGATGCTGAGGGATCAGCTGGTGGATCTGTCGGCCGACCAGGACCCGGTGGTGGCGAGGGGCAGCTTCATAACTCCGGCGGTGATGTTCAAGGATGTCAACATAGCGGCCAAGTAGGGTCTTCTGAATCGAATAGACCAGATCCCGGCAGAAAACGGTTGAAATATCGGGCGGATTGTTATAAAATGGAATACCTTTTGGAGGAAGCAAATGACCCGGACCGGCTGGCTTAAGATAGTAAACCCGGTGCTGTTTCTGTCGGCGTTGTGGCAGACTGCCACCGGGGTGGCCTATCTTCTGGGGTGGGGGGACCGGGTCCACCTGCCGCACCTGGCCGGGGGCCTGCTGATGGCCCTGACGGCCGCCCTGCACCTGGCTCTGAACTGGGGATGGGTCAGGTCTAGTTACTTCACCCGCAAACCGATCGGTAAAGGATGAGAAGTTGAGCATAGAAGAACTGAAGGAAAATTGCCAGATAGCCGACGAGAACATTTCAAACCTGCGGAGGTATCTTTGACCTGGAGGCCCAGGAGAAGGAGTTGGCCGAGCTGGAGGCCAGGATGTCGTCCCCGGAATTCTGGAACGACAACCTGCGGGCCAAGGAGGTCATCGCCCAGGCCAACCGGCGGCGGGAGTGGATAGACCCCTGGCGGGAGCTGCGGAAAAAATGCGATGACGCCGCTGCCCTGCTGGACCTGGTAGAGGAGGCGGATACCGAGTCTTTGGCCGAGATCCGGCGCGACCTGGAGGATCTGGAGCGGGGCATCGAGGCCCTGGAGTTCCGCCACATGCTGCGGGGGGAGGATGACGAGCGCAGCGCCATCCTGACCGTGCACCCCGGGGCCGGGGGGACCGAAAGCCAGGACTGGGCTGAAATGCTGCTCCGGATGTACACCAGCTGGATGGAGCGCCGGGGCTTCCAGTACAAGGTGATCGACCTGCAGCCGGGGGACGAGGCCGGCATCAAGAGCGTCACGGTGGAGGTGGCCGGCAAATACGCCTTCGGCTACCTGAAGGCCGAGATCGGGGTCCACCGGCTGGTGCGGATCTCGCCCTTCGATTCCAACAAGCGGCGCCACACCTCCTTCGCCTCCATCTTCGTCTATCCCGAGATCGACGACGACATCAAGATCGACATTCCCGAATCCGACCTGCGGGTGGACGTCTACCGGGCCGGCTCGGCCGGGGGCCAGAACGTCAACAAGGTGGAGACGGCCATCCGGATGGTGCACAGCCCCACCGGGATAGTGGTCTGCAGCAAGAACGAGCGCTCGCAGCACCAGAACCGGATCAACGCCATGAAGGTGATGCGCTCCCGCCTTTACCAGCACTACAAGGCCGAGGAGGAGAAGAAGCGCCAGTCGCTGGAAGCCACCAAGACCGACATCGCCTGGGGCAACCAGATCCGCTCCTATGTCTTCCATCCCTACAGCATGGTCAAGGACCACCGGACGCTGGAACAGACCGGCGACGTAAAGGCGGTGATGGACGGCGAGATCGACCGGTTCATCAACGCCTATCTGAAGAAGGGCGGTAAGTTCGACCGGGTGGAGGCGGGGGACGACCTCTGACCCTGGGATATCGCCTTCCGGGAGCTTGAATCGGCCGGAGATGTAATTGAGTAATTCCAGACCCAAAATCAAATAAACGGAAGGAGGTGTGTTCAATGGTAGCAGCCTATGAGTTCATCAACTGCGAGGCCGGGAAGGCCGAGCTGGTGGTCAAGGCCCTGCGCAAGATCAAGGGCATGAAGCAGGCCCATGTGGTGACCGGCCTGCACGACATCGTGGCCTATGTGGAGGCCCCCACCATGAAGGATCTGACCAAGCTGATCATCTCCAAGATCCAGGGGACCAAGGGCGTGTCCCGCACCCTGACCTGCATCGTGGTCAACGGCAACTAAGGGCATTTTGCCCGGCGGCCGTCCGTTCTGGACGGCCGCTTTTTTGTTTTGGCCGTGCTTATAAAAAAACCAACCCCAACCGGTTGTCGCCGATATTCAATATATTGTAAAAAAAAACGAAAATGGCGATGGCCCCGGCCTGCCATCCAATTTTTTTATTTTTTTTCAATATCACCATTGACTTTTATTGCTAAATCATATATAATACCAATTCTTTAGTGAAACTTTTGCGTATGCCATTTTCCTGCCCGATCCGTAAAATACCGGACAGGTAGTGGGTGTTTTTGTTTTTTTGTCCCACCGCATAATAAAACGGAAAATCGGTTAAGGAGAGCCCATGCCGACCATCAACCAGCTGATCAGACACGGAAGGAAACCCAAGGCCAAGAAGACCAAGGCCCCGGCCCTCAAGAGCTGCCCCCAGAAGCGGGGGGTCTGCACCAGGGTCTACACCACCACCCCCAAGAAGCCGAACTCGGCCCTGCGCAAGGTGGCCAAGGTCCGCCTGTCGAATGGCATTGAGATATTGTCCTATATCCCCGGCGAGGGCCACAACCTGCAGGAGCACTCCATCGTGATGGTGCGGGGCGGCCGGGTCAAGGATCTGCCGGGCGTGCGCTACCACATCGTCCGCGGCACCCTGGACACCTCCGGGGTGGACGGCCGCAAGCGCAGCCGATCGCTCTACGGCACCAAGCGGGCCAAGAAGTAGGGGCCTTCCGGGATAAACTCCACTTAAACAAACAACAGCTAGACTGGTATAAAGATGCCGAGAAGAAAAAGAGTAGTCAAACGGGAGCTGCTGCCCGATCCCAAGTTCCACGACACCATGGTCACTATCTTCATCAACAACCTGATGGAGCGGGGCAAGAAGAGCATCGCCGAGCGGATCTTCTACAACGCCATCGACATCGTGGAGAAGAAGACCAAGGCCTCGGGGATCGACGGCTTCAAGCAGGCCCTCAACAACATCAAGCCGGTGCTGGAGGTCAAGCCCCGCCGGGTGGGCGGCGCCACCTACCAGGTGCCGGTGGAGGTCAAGCCCGAGCGGCGGACCGCCCTGGCCATCCGCTGGATGATTGCCGCGGCCAAGGCCCGCTCCGAGCAGACCATGCGGGAGAGGCTGGCCGGGGAGATCCTGTCGGCCCTCAAGAACGAGGGCGGGGCGGTTAAGAAAAAAGAGGACGCCCATAAGATGGCTGAGGCCAACCGGGCCTTCGCCCACTACCGGTTCTAGGCTGCATCACGCCCGGGATGTGATCGGGGCCGGGACGACCCCCGCCCGGGCATCAGAGAAACTGGAACGCCACCAAGATGAATAACCTGCCGCCAATACCGATCAAGACCGGAATTTAGTCCGGCGGACGGAAAGTTTCCCTCCGCCGGGGACGGCTTGACAGGGGCGGACGGGAGATAGGAACGAATTGGCACAGGAACTTTTACAGCGGACCCGAAACATAGGCATCATGGCCCACATCGATGCCGGCAAGACCACCACCACCGAGAGGATCCTCTACTTTACCGGAAAGGTCCACCGGATCGGGGAGGTGCACGACGGGGCCGCCACCATGGACTGGATGGAGCAGGAGAAGGAGCGGGGGATCACCATCACCTCGGCCGCCACCACCTGCTTGTGGAAGAACCACCGGATCAACATCATCGACACCCCGGGGCACGTTGATTTCACGGTGGAGGTGGAACGCTCTTTGAGAATACTGGACAGCGCGGTGGCGCTTTTCTGCGCGGTGGGCGGGGTGGAGCCCCAGAGCGAGACGGTGTGGCGTCAGGCCGACCGGTACCATATCCCCCGCATCGCCTTCATCAACAAGATGGACCGCACCGGGGCCGACTTCGATGAGGCGGTCTCCATGATGCGGGAGCGCCTGGCGGCCAAGGCGGTGCCCATCCAGATGCCGATCGGCTCCGAGGAGTCCTTTAGCGGGGTGGTGGACCTGGTAACCATGCAGGCCCTGACCTTCGATGAGAAGGGCGAGAAGCCCCCGGAGGCCGGCCCGATACCATCAGACCTGATGGCGGCGGTAAGCCGCTACCGGGAAAGCCTGGTGGAACAGGCGGCCGAGTACGACGAAGAGGCCATGAATGCCTACCTGGAGGGCCAGGAGGTACCAGTCGAGGTGCTGAAGCGGGCCATCCGCAAGGGAACCCTTGAGATAAAAATGTTTCCGGTGCTGTGCGGGGCCTCCTTCAAGAACAAGGGCATTCACCTGCTGCTTGACGCGGTGGTTGACTATCTGCCGGCCCCCACCGATCTGCCGCCCATTTCCGGGGTCAACCCCTTCACCGAGCAAAAGGTGGAGCGGCACGATGACCCCAAGGAACCGCTGGCCGGGCTGGTGTTCAAGATCGCCACCGACCCCTATGTGGGGAAGATATCATTCGTTCGGGTTTACTCCGGGACCATAAAAGCCGGGGAGACGGTCTACAACAGCAACCTGGACAAACGGGAGCGGATCAGCCGGATCTTGATGATGCACGCCAACAAGAGGGAGGACGTGGAGCAGATCTCGGCCGGCGAGATAGCGGCGGTGGTAGGCCTCAAGGAGAGCCGGACCGGCCATACCATCTGCGACAAGGAACACCCCATCGTGCTGGAGTCCATGAAGTTCCCGGATCCGGTGATCTCGGTGGCCCTGGAGGCCAAGTCCAAGGCCGACCAGGACAAGATGGGGATGGCTTTGGCCAAGTTGCTGGAGGAGGATCCCACCTTCCGGGTGAGAACCGATGAGGAAACCGGGCAGACCATCATCTCCGGCATGGGTGAACTGCATCTGGAGATCATTGTGGACCGGATGCTGAGGGAATTCTCGGTCCAGGCCAACGTTGGCAAGCCCCAGGTCTCCTACCGGGAGACCATCCGCAAGGCGGTGACCAGCAACACCAAGTTCGCCAAGCAGACCGGGGGTCACGGGCAGTTCGCCCACGTGGTCATCAGCCTGGAGCCCAGGGAGCAGGGCAGCGGCTTCGAGTTCGTCAACTCCATAGTAGGGGGCAACATCCCCAAGGAATACATCCCCTCGGTGGAGAAGGGCATCAAGGACGGCCTGGAGTCGGGGGTGCTGGCCGGATACCCGGTGGTGGATGTCAAGGCCGAATTGACCGATGGCTCCTATCACGAGGTCGACTCCTCGGACATCGCCTTCCGGGTGGCCTCGTCGATGGCGGTGCGGGATGCCATGCAGAAGGCCTCGCCGGCCTTGCTGGAGCCGGTGATGGACGTGGAGGTGGTGGTCCCGGAGCTTTACATGGGCGATGTCATCGGCGACCTCAGCGCCCGGCGGGGCAAGATCCTGGGGCTGGTCAAGCGCAAGGATGCCCAGGTGATTGCCGCCTTGGTGCCGTTGTCCGAGATGTTCGGCTACGCCACCCGGCTGAGGTCCCTGTCCCAGGGGAGGGCCATTTACAGCATGGAGTTCCATCACTACGAGGAAGTCCCTCGCTCCATTGCCGAGGAGATCATGGAGAAAAGCGGGGTCAAATACTAGGGGTCGGACCATTAAGGCATATACAGAGCAACAGCACCTTATCATAAGGAGAAGGTAAGATGGCGAAGGCGAAATTCGAGCGGAAGAAGCC
>CALGNM010000098.1 GCA_937958665.1 uncultured bacterium
CACCGAGATCTACACTCTTTCCCTACACGACGCTCTTCCGATCTAACCTCCTCAACATCCGGTCCAGCCTGGCCAGGGGCAGGCCCATCACGTTGAAATAACAGCCGTCGATCCTCTCCACCAGCAGGGAGCCCCGGCCCTGGATCCCGTAGGCCCCGGCCTTGTCCATCGGCTCGCCGGTGGCCACATAGCGCCTGACCAGCTCCGGAGACAGCCGGCGGAACTTGACCCGGGTGGTCTCGCAGCCGGAGGCCGACCTCCGGGTCAGGGGGTCCAACAGGCAGATTCCGGTGTGCACCTGATGCCAGCGGCCGGACAGCATCCCCAGCATCCGGCGGGCGTCCCGGGCATCGGCCGGCTTGCCTAAGATATGATGGCGAAAAGCCACCACGGTATCGGCGGCCAAGATGATCCGGCGGACATGGTCGCGATCCGCCACCACCATCGCCTTTTTGCAGGCCAGCCTGCGGGCCATCCGGGCCGGATCTCCGACCATCCCGTTCTCATCAGCATCGGACGGACACACTATGAAGTCGGCGCCCAGACCGGAAAGCAGCTCCCGGCGGCGGGGCGAGGCCGAAGCCAGCACCAACGGCGGCCAGTTCAGGAATCTCGGTAGGCCGGCCATGTTCACCTGGCGCTTACCCCCGGAAGGTTGCGGCCCTCCGGATCGTGTTGCCGGAGATGGTACTCGGCGGCCGCGATCATGGCGGCGTTGTCGATGCAGAGCCTGCCCTCGGGCAGCACCAGGTCCTTGGCCTCGGCCTTCGCGAAATCAGCCAGCCGGCCCCGAAAGGCCCCGTTGGCGGCCACCCCGCCGGTCACCGCCATGGTCTGGCAGCCAGTCAAGCGGACCGCCCGGGAAAGCTTCTCGATCAGCACCTCGAACACCGCCTTTTGAAATCCGTCGCAGACGGCGGCCAGTTCGCCGGCCGGCAGAGGGGTATCCCGGCGGTCGCCCAGATAGTTGAGAACCGCGGTCTTCAGGCCCGAGAAGGAGAAATCTAGGCTATCCGGTCCCAGCAGGGCCCGGGGGAACTTGACCGGAGTTGCGGCGTTCTGGGCCGCCAGCCTTTCGATGGCCGGCCCGCCGGGATATCCCAGGCCCAGCATCTTGGCCACCTTGTCAAAAGCCTCGCCGGCCGCGTCATCCAGGGTCCGGCCCAGCAGGGTGATGCGATGCTCCCGGTCCATGTGGAACAGCGAAGTGTGCCCCCCGGAGACCGCCAGGGCCACCAGGGGAAGCTTCAGATCCGGCCGGGCGATAAAAGCCGCATAGATGTGACCGGCCACGTGGTTCACCGGACGCAGGGGCTTGCCCAGCCCCAGAGAGAGACCCTGGGCATAGCTGTAGCCCACCAACAGGGCCCCGGCCAGGCCGGGCTGGCTGGTGACGGCCACCAGGTCCAGCTGGCCGAAGTTCAGGGCCGCCCCCTCCAGGGCTAGCTCGACGATCTCCGACACCCGGCCCAGATGGTCCCGGGCCGCCAGCTCCGGCACCACCCCGCCAAACTGCTGGTGCACGGTCTGGGAGTAGATAACATTGCTATGCACCCGATGGCCATCCTCCACCACCGCGGCCGAGGTTTCATCGCAGGAGGTCTCTATCCCCAGCACCATCATTTTATGTTCACTTCGAATTCCCGGGGGCTGGCGGCCACCAGCTGGATCCTGTCCGGCAGCTCCACCGCTGCCTGAAGCTGATGCCGCCCCGGGGTCAGACCTTTCAGGTCCAGGGTGATCCTGACCTGGGTTTGGTCCAGCCCCCCCACCAGCTGGTTGGGGCCCGAGACCACCAGATCGGCGGTCCCGGGAGAGAAGCTGACCAGGTAGCTGCCCGGACGGTTGGCCATACTTATGGGCACATTCTTCAGCACCCGTTCCCCGCTCCTCTCAAAGGTCAGCCTGACCGCCACCGTCTCCGGACTGATCCGGGTCAGGCAGCTGTCGGGCAGAGCCAGCGGCGCGTTCACCAAGGCTGGGCCGGTCAGGCCATCCAGCCTGATGGCCTGGGTGTAGACCTGCTCGGTCTGCTCTATCAACCGGGCCGGCCCGCTGATGGTCACCCGGGATGGCTCGACGGCCAGGCTATCGCCCAGCACCAGACCCTCGGCCGGATCCCCGCTGAAGTCCGGCCTGACCGGGACCTCCTTTTCAGCTATGCGGTCCAGCCTGACCTCCATCTCGGGAACCGGGAAATGAGCCTCCTGAATTTTTAGGTTGAAAGGCAATTTGAGGTTGTCCGGGCCCAGCCTGGTCCGAAAACTCCTGACCTGGCGGTTTTCGGCGTTTATCAGCACGGACAAAGTATTAAGCCTCAGGGCGATCAGATCCTTGCCCCGGGCCCGGATCTCGCAGGTGACCGGGGGTGGGCAGCCGGCCAGGGTCAGGCCCTCCGGAATGTTGATCACCGTCACCGGGCAGGAGAACCCCAGTTGAAATTCCTTCTCGGTGGAGGCATAAAGCCACAGGGTGGCCGCCAGCACCAGGGAGGCCATCCGGATGCCCAAGTTCTTGAATATCTTCCAGTCCGACCTCATTTGCCCCGCAATTCCTCCTCCACCAGGCGGCAGATGTTATGTTCGATCATCAGCATCGACTCCTGAACCCGGCAGGTGACGTCCCCATAGGCCACCAGGCTCAGCCGGCAGAGCTTGGCCAAAGGACCGGGTTCCGGCCCGGTCAATCCTATGACCGACAGGCCTTTTTTTCGGGCGGCCTTGGCGGCGGCCATCACATTGGCCGAGCGTCCGCTGGTGGTTATGGCCAGCAACAAATCGCCCGGCTGGCCCAAGGCCTCCACCTGGCGGGCGAAGACCGTCTCATATCCGTGATCGTTGGCCTCGGCGGTAATCACCGAGCTGTCGGTGGTCAGGGCCAGGGCCGGCAGGGCCCTCCCCTCCCGGGCGAAGCGGACCACCAGTTCGGCCGCCACGTGCTGGCTGTCGGCGGCGCTGCCCCCGTTGCCGCACAACAGAAGCTTGCGGCCCCGCCGGAAGGCTCCGGCGATCAGCCGGGCCGCCGCGGCGACATCACCGGAAGACTTGTTGGCCGTCTCCTCCAGAGCCCGGACGCTCAACAGCATCTCCCGTTTCATTTCTTGGCTCCTGCTCTTCATACCTCCACCGTCAGTTGGTTGATCCTTCCTCCGCCAGGTAATCCGCCAGGCCCTCCTCCCAGGGCCGCAGAAGGCTTCCGAAATTGCGTTCCCAGCAGAAATTCCTCAGCACCGAATAGGCCGGCCTCCTGGTGGGGGTGGGGTACTCGCCGCTGGTAATGGGCATCACCGCGGCCGGAATGCCGGCCAGTTCCACCGCCTTCCGGGCCAGGTCAAACCAGCTGCAGATGCCGGAATTGGTCAGATGATAGGTTCCGTACTTGCCGCTTGATATCAGCTGGGATATGGCCCGGGCCAGGTCTCTGGCGTAAGTGGGGGACCCTACCTGGTCGCTGACCACCCGGACCGTCCCGGCCTCCCGGGCCTTGGCCAGCACCGTACGGACGAAATTACGGCCCTTGCTCCCGTAGAGCCAGGAAGTGCGCACTATATAGAATTCCTTCAGCAGCTCCCGGACATGCTGCTCCCCCTCCAGCTTGGAGCGCCCGTAATGGCCCAGGGGGTTGGGGCTGTCCCATTCACAATAGGGTTGTCCCTTGGCTCCGTCAAAGACGAAGTCGGTGCTGATGTACAGCAGGGGGGCCCCCAGCTCCCGGCAGGCCATTGCCACATGCCGGGTGCCCTCTCCGTTGACGGCCCGGGCGGCTGCCGGGTCTCTCTCGCACCCATCGACGTCGGTCATGGCGGCGCAGTGCAACACCATCTCCGGAAGATATCCGGCCACTGCCTGTGGGGCATCGCCTTTGGTCAAATCGATCTCTTGGATGTCTATTCCAACCACTTGATGATTGGCTGACAGGATGTCACACAGCTCCGAACCCAGCATCCCCCGGGCCCCGGTGACCAGCAGTCTCATCGGCCGCGCCTGGCCCTCTGGCCAATGTACTGGTTGACCCGCCACAGGTCCTCGATGGACGACCCGGCATCGCCCCACCATCCCCGGACTATCTCATAGGTCATCTGGCCGTTCTTGATGTAGGCATTATTGACATCGGTTATCTCCAGTTCGCCCCGTCCCGACGGCCTGAGGGTCTTCAAGATCCCCCAGACCCGGGCATCGTACATGTAAATCCCGATCACCGCGTAATTGCTCTTGGGGTTTTTGGGCTTTTCCACTATGTTCTTGACCAGCCGCCCTTTAAGCTCGGCCACCCCGTACTCCCGGGGATTGTCCACCGTCTTCAGGAAGATCTTGGCTCCCGATTCCTGGCGTTCAAAGTCGCGGACCGCCTTCTTGATGGAGCCGTCCAGGCTGTTGTCGCCCAGCATCACCACCACCTTGTCGTCGCCCACAAAATGCCGGCACAGGCCCAGGGCCTCGGCGATACCCCCCTCCCGCTTCTGATAGGTATAATTGATGTGCTTGAGCCCGAACTCCTCGCCGTTGCCCAGCAGGCGCAGGAAATCCCCGGCCGCATTGCCGCCGGTCACCAGCATGATGTCGTTGATCCCGGCCTCCACCAGGGTCTGGATGGGGTAGTAGATCATCGGCCGGTCATAAACCGGCAGCAGATGCTTGTTGGTGATGCTGGTCAGCGGCCGCAGCCGGGTGCCCAGGCCTCCAGCCAAGATAACTCCCTTCATTTTCTCTCCTTATAGTGGATCTTATCGGCAAATATCCCGATCAAATTCCCTTTGATCTCGCCCTCCAAAACGTTCCCGACCACCACCGCCGAGGCCCCGGCCCTGGCCTTGTCCTGGGCCGTCTCCGGATCCCTGATCCCGCCTCCCACCACCACCGGTAGGCCGGCATAATCGGCCACCGCCTGGATCATCCTGTCGGGTACAGGTGCCATGGCCCCGCTGCCGGCGTCCAGGTAGACCAGCTTCATCCCCAGGAAGCGGGCCGCCAGGGCGTGGGCCATGGCGATGTCCGGCTTGTCGCTGGGAATGGGGATGGAGTGGCTCATGTAGGTGGCCGAGGTCAGCTTGCCAGATTCTATCAGCATGTATCCGGTGGGGATCACCTCCAGTCCCGATTCCTTGACCCGGGGCGCCGCCTTGACCTGTTCCTCGATGAGAAGATTGGCGTTGCGGCCGCTGATCAGGGACAGGTATAGCAGGGCATCGGCGTCTTTGGCCACCTGATAGGCGCTTCCGGGGAATATGACCACCGGACGCTTGTAATTGACTTTCAGCGAACGGGCCACCTCGTCGATCCGGTCGGACATCAGCAGGCTGGTGCCCAGAAAAACAGCATCCACCCCTTCCCTCTGAAATGTCAGCCCGGCCTTGGCGGCTTGGGCCGGCCGGATCTTGTCCGGGTCGACCAGCACCACAAAGGCCGCGCCTCTCTTTTGTTTCGTTTTCGCCAGGTAATCGTAAAACATAACAACCTTATTGCTGTTATCGCTTCAACTCCCATCCGGACGGGGTTGTTTGACGAAAGACAACGCTCCGGTCGGGCAGACGGCGGCGCATCGGCCGCAGGAGGTGCATTTTGCAGGGTCAATCTCCAGGCCCCAGCCTCGCAGTACGATGGCCAGAGTCGGACAGACCCCGGAGCAAAGGCCGCATTCCCGGCACAGCGGTCGTTCCAGGACAATCATCCCTGGCCCGTAATCAGCGACTGGACCTTGGCCAGGTGTTCCCCCAAGCGCCCGTCATCTTTTCCGCCCACCTGGGCCAACTGGGGCCGGCCGCCTCCCCGGCCCCCGGTGGCCGCCGCGATCTTCCTGGCGATATCCCCGGCCGTGAACTTCTTGGCTTTGACCAATTCCTCGCCCACCGCGATGGTGAACCCGAACTTGCCCTCATCGCTGGCCGCCAGGACCACCACCCCGTTCGGCAGCTTGGCTCTCAGTCTGTCGGCCACCTCCCGCAGATCGTCCTGGGAATAACCGTCCAGCAGTTTTATAAGCCAGGCGATGTTATTGGCCTCCTTGACCTCCCGAGCCATTCCATCCACCAGGCTGCCCAGCTGCTGTTTGGCCGCCTCCTTTCTGGCCTTCTCCAGGGCCTTCAACTCGTCGAGCTGGATATTCAGTTTTTTCAAGATTTCTTCCCGCCCGGCCCGCAGGGTTTCCTGAATCTCGGCCAGCAAACGCTGATCCTGTTTTGCCAGCTGATAAGCCGCTTCGCCAGCCACCGCTTCGATCCTGCGCACCCCGGCGGCCACCGCCTCCTCCCGGATGATCCGGAATTGCCCCAGCTCGCCGCTGCGTTTCACGTGGGTCCCGCCGCACAGCTCCTTGGAGAAATCGCCGCAGGAGATCACCCTCACCTCCTGGCCGTACTTCTCCCCGAACAGGGCCATGGCCCCCGAGCTTTGGGCCTGGGCCAGCGGCATGTGCTCCTCGGCCACCGGAAGGTCGTCCATGATCTTAAGATTAACCAAGCGCTCCACCTGGTCCAACTGGCCCTGTTCCGGCCCGGCAAAATGGGTGAAATCGAACCGCAAGCGTTCCGGGCCGACCATGGAGCCCTGCTGCTGGACATGCCCCCCCAGCACCTGCCTCAGGGCGGCCTGCAGCAGATGGGTGGCGGTATGGTGGCGGGCGGTGGCGGCCCGGGCGGATTGGTCCACCGAGGCCCGCACCCTGGCCCCCGGAGCTACCCGACCCGACAGGACCTCGGCTTTCATCACCGTGGCTTGGTTGAATGCCTTGACTGTTCCGGTAACCCGGAGTCTACAATCCTGGCCCTCGATGATTCCGATATCCCCGGCCTGGCCGCCACCCTCGGCGTAGAATGGGGTGTCCTCCAGGGTGATATCCACCTGCTCCCCCGGGCCGGCCGATTCCAGCCTTTGTCCCTGGCGAAAAAGGCTGGTAACCGTGGTGTCCTGGTCAAGTTTCTGATAGCCCACGAAGATGCAGGAGGGGTAGTCCACCTCCTTCTCGGCAGTGAAGGCCACCTCCCCCCGGGCCGACCGGGCCCGCTCCCGCTGCTGATTGAGGGCCTGCTGGAATCCATCCAGATCCAAGGTCAGACCCTGTTCGGAGGCGATCTCCTGGGCCAGATCGATCGGAAAGCCGAAAGTATCGTATAGCTTGAAAAGCACCTCTCCGGGAATCGCCCTCTTGTCGGGCGGGGTAATGGCGGCCGCCGATTCCAGCAGTTTGGAAAGTCCCAGGGCGATGGTGGAGGCAAAGTTCTCCTCCTCGTTTTTTATCACCGTGGCAATATGTTCCAGACGCGGCTTCAGGTCGGGGTAGGCGCTATCCATTATTTCAACGACCACCGGAGCCAGCTTGAATAGGAAAGGCTCCTCCAATCCCAGCAGGCGCCCATGGCGGGCGGCCCGCCTGAGTATCCGGCGGATAACGTACCCCCGGCCCTCGTTGGATGGCAGAACCCCGTCGCCGATGGTGAACACCAGGGCCCGGATATGGTCGGCCACTACCCGGAAAGAGATGTCTTCCTTTCCCTGGCCGTAGGTTTTGCCCGATATCTTCTCCACCGCCTTGATGACCGGATAAAAAAGGTCGGTGTCATAGTTGGAATTCTTTTTCTGCAATACCCGGACGATGCGCTCGAAGCCCATGCCGGTGTCCACATGCCGGCTGGGCAGGTCCTTGAGGGATCCGTCCGGCTGCCGTTCGTATTGGATGAAAACCAGGTTCCAGATCTCCACAAAACGCCCGCATCCGTCCACGTTGACCCCGCAGACGTGCCCATCCTGGCCGGACATGGGGCAACTGCCTTCCCCCATGTCCATGTGGATCTCGGAGCAGGGGCCGCAGGGCCCGGTCTCGCCCATCTCCCAGAAGTTGTCCTTTTCCCCGTGCCGGCTGATATGAAAGTGGTCGATGTCCGTCTCTGTTTTCCAGAATCCCAGGGCTTCCTCGTCGTTGGCATAGACTGTGGCATAGAGCCGATCCTTGGGCAGCTTCCAGACCCCGGCCAGCAGCTCCCAGGACCAGCCGATGGCCTCCTTCTTGTAATAGTCTCCGAATGACCAATTGCCCAGCATCTCGAAGAAGGTGTGGTGGAAATGGTCCCGCCCCACCTCCTCCAGGTCGTTGTGCTTTCCGGAGACCCGCAAAACCTTCTGGCTGTCGGCCGCCCGGGTGTAGCCCCGGCTCTCCAGCCCCAGAAATATTTTCTTGAACTGGTTCATGCCGGCATTGGTGAACAGCAATGTGGGGTCGTCCTGCGGCACCACCGAATCGGATGGAACGATGGTGTGGCCTTTGGATTTGAAGAAATCTAAAAATGATTGGCGTATTTGATTTGATGATTGCATGATATTTTATAGATTTTATTATGGTCCAGTATAAATTTCTTTCACTGTATATTTTTCTTTTTCTTTTATAACATCAACAAAAACACTTTTATTTATTATCCAATAATTATTTCCTATTCTTCCATTTCCTGCACGCCATTCTATGTATGATTCTTTTATACAATGCACTGAGTAGATAACTGTAAATGTAAAGCCCGCTGAATCCCCTTTTACAAAATTAATTCCACCGATTTTATAGTTTTTAATTCTTTTTGTTTTGATAATATTTTTACCTCTATAATGATCTAAGTATTTTTCGAATAATAATCGTGCAATTATTAAAGAATCAGTATTAACTTTCGTAAACTTTAAACTTGGACGATAGATTGAATATTGATTTGTATCAGCGTTAGTCAATTTTGCACGTTGCTCCTGCGCAAAACAATTCATATTTACAAGTAACAAGAAAAATAATAAAAACAATCTGTATAACATACTATCCTTTTAAGATCTTCTTTAAAACATTGTTGATGGTCTGGGCCGAAAAACCCCGGCGGCCCAGAAAGCCGGTCATCCGGCCTATGATCTTTTCCCTTTCCAGTCCCCGCCAGCTGCGCATCTTTCTTTCGGCCAGCGGCAGGGCCAGGGCCTCCTGATCGACATTATTGACGAATTCATTCAGGGCGGCGGAGATTATCTCGTGAGATATTCCCTTTTTGACAAGCTCCGTCCTCATCCGGGTCGGCCCCATTGGCTTTAAGCGTCGGCGGCTGTCGATCCAGTCCTGGGCGAACTTCTCGTCGTCCAATAACCCCAGCGATAAAAGATCCGCAATCACTGAATCGACATCTTTAGGATCGGCCGCCTTGCTTTTGAGCTTGTCCCTGATCTCTTTTACCGAACGGCCGCGCAGTTCCAGCAACCGCAGGGCATAATTCCGGGCTTTGTTCACATCCATAGGTCAATTCCCGAAAACCTTGCCTCCCCTGGTCCCCTCCTTGATCAAGGAGGGGATTTTGGGGTGGTCTATCTCGGATACTGAATGAATTATTTCCTCCCCCGCTTCTTGGGTTCTTCCTTCTCGACCTCCTTGTCCGCCGGCTTAGGCTCGGCGGCGGGGCTCAGCTTGGCCTGGACCTCGGCCTCTATCTTCTGCAGCAGGTCGGGGTTCTGCTTGAGCATGGCCTTGATGTTATCCCGGCCCTGGCCCAGCCGCTCGCCCTGGTAGGAAAACCAGGCCCCGGACTTCTCGATGATATTGTGCTCCACCGCCAGGTCCATCAGGTCGCCCAGGTAGGAGATCCCCTCGCCGAAGATGATCTCGAACTCGGTGGTCCTGAAGGGCGGGGCCATTTTGTTCTTGACCACCTTGACCCGCACCCGATTGCCGATCATCTGCTCCCCCTGCTTAAGGGTCTCGACCCGCCGGATGTCCATCCGCACCGAGGCGTGGAACTTGAGGGCCAGGCCGCCGGGGGTGGTCTCGGGATTGCCGAACATCACCCCGATCTTCATCCGGATCTGGTTGATG
>CALGNM010000099.1 GCA_937958665.1 uncultured bacterium
ACCACCGAGATCTACACTCTTTCCCTACACGACGCTCTTCCGATCTTGGGCCAGTCTTTTGCCCAGCTCCAGCGCGGCCCGCATCAGACGTTTGTCCTTCTTCACCGCCCGGGGGTCGTTTCCGGTGCCGTAGACCACCCCGGCGATGGGGGCGCCTATGTAGCGGAAGGCATCCTGAAAGGTCCGGATGGCGTTGACCGCCCCGGAGGCATAGGGATCGGCATCGCCGTAGGTCAGTATAATCCCGACCCGCTTTCCCTTGAGAGAGTGGCCGCCGGGCCGGGCCAGGGCGTACCAGCGATCCATGAACAGCTTGGTCTGGGCCGAGACGGTGAACCAGTAGACCGGGCCGGCCATGATTAGAGCATCGGCCGTCAGCAGTTTGGGATAGAGCTTCTGCATGTCGTCCTTGAGCAGGCAGGCCCGTCCCGGGCTGGTCTGGCAGTGGTCGCAGGCGCAGCAGGGCTTGATGTGCATCTGGTGCAGGCAGATGGTCTCACAGCGGGCCCCCGCCTCCACCGCCCCCTGGGCCGCCTGTTGGGCCAGCAAAGCGCTACTGCCGCTTCTTCGGGGGCTGCCCAGGGCTATCAGTATTCTCCTGGCATCCTTCATCCCGCCTCCAAGTTTCAAATTATAAATGCTGATAATGGGTCCAATGCTATCAGAACACTGGGCCCCAAGTCAAGATTTTTCGTGGGCCCCAGGGGCAGATGGTCGTCCGGCAGTTGACAGCGGGGCGGGGATAGGATAGAATATCAGCCAACAAAATTATGCCAGGTTAATGATGCCTATGGGACAAATCAGATCGATCATATTTCTGGCCCTGGTGGTGGCCGCCGGATGCGCCGCCCCCCCGCCTCCCCTCCCCCAGGAGAATACCGCCGACCTGCGGCTGGATCTGCCACCCTACACCGGCAAAAAAATGCTGATCGCGGTCATCGATCTGCGCAACCAGTCGGAGTTTGACGACCCCCGGATCGGGCGGGGCATATCGAACATGCTGATCACCGCCCTGGTCAATTCCGGGCGTTTCACGGTGGTGGAGCGCAATGAGCAGGTGCTGCAGAAGATCTTCGCCGAGCAGAAGCTGGGCCAGAGCGGGGCGGTGACCGCCCAGACCGCCGCCCAGGTGGGCAAAATGCTGGGGGCCCGGGCGGTGGTGGTGGGCGAGGTCAGCGAGTTCGGGATCCGCAAGACCAGCGCCTTCGTGGGGGTGGGCGGCACCAAGACCATCACCACCCGGGTGGTGGTGGATGCCAGGCTGGTGGATTCGGAGACGGCCGAAATAATAGCCGGAGAGACCGGGGTCGGCACCAGCAGCACCCAAACCTCGGGGGTGGCCTTGACCTTTGAATTCGGGACCGCCGGGTTCGACGAGACTACCATCGGCATCGCCACCCGGAAGGCGGTCAATCAAGTGACGGAAAAATTCGCCCTGAGTGCAGAGGGCAGGCAAAGAACAATAAAGGAGAATAAATGAAAAATGTCCGGTCTTTGATCCTGGGGTTGCTCTTGCTGGCGGCCCCGGCCTTGGCCCAGGATGACGGCTCGGTAAGCCTGAAACCCACCCCGCCGCCCATCTCCTGCCTGGACTTCTTCAAGGGGACCAACCAACTGACATTCACCGGCATGTACATGAAGCTGGGCCTGCCCGAGGATTCGGGTATGGAGGAGTCCCCCACCGGCAAGGGCATCCATGTCGAGATGGCCCGGGGGTTCGCCGACGGCTTCGGGGCCCTGACCCATTTCATGGCCCCGGGCCT
>CALGNM010000100.1 GCA_937958665.1 uncultured bacterium
CCACCGAGATCTACACTCTTTCCCTACACGACGCTCTTCCGATCTCGATCCGGCCCAGACTGCTTCCGTTGGCAGGGTGCTTGACCCGCGGGCCCTCCCGATACAGGGCGTAACGGTCGCCGGGCTTGGCCCCGTCGGCCGCTCCCAGATTTATGTAGACCGGGTCGTTGGCCATCAGCCCCTCCACATGCTTGCGGTCGCTGGCGATGATCCGGCCGGCCGGCTTGGATTGGGCCTCCTCGATGTACCCGGCGGCAAAGGCCATATGCTCGGAGACCACCGGCACCGGCTTAATGGTGGTGGATATGGAACGGGAGGCCCGGGCCATCGGGGCGGGCTTGGCCGGCTCAGGTTCGTAGGCCGGCTCCTCCTCGGCCGGGGCCTCGGGCAGGATTTCCTGCTGGGCCACCGGTTGGACGGCCACCGTCTCCGGGGCGGCTACCTGCTCTGAGAAACCCTGGGGTGGTATCACCAGCTCCTGGCCGGGGTAGATCCAATGGGGATCGGCCACCTGCTCCTTGTTGGCCTCCCAGATTAAAGGCCAGGAGAAGGAGTTCTGCAGATAACGTCCGGCCAGGTCCCACATGGTGTCTCCCTCCACCACCCGGTGGATGGTCCGGCCCTCTTGGGCGGAGATTACCCCCACCGCCAAAAGAAACCCGGCCAAGACGACCGCTGACAACAGGGCCCTGTTCTTGAACATGTTCCGCTCCTTATGCATAGGTTTATTGGTTCTCATTCTGGCTGGTTGCCCTGACATATTTCATCCTGAGATCGTAAAGCAATTCATCCAGCAGTTTGCTCTCCTGGGAATCAAGATTTCCCATGGTCTTCTTCTGCAGAATGCCCAGCAGATCTATGTTGTATTTGGCCATCCCGAGGTTGGCCTTCACCTTCTGGTCGGTTGGGTCGGGCACCGCCCCCAGCCCAACCAGGGCCGAGGTTCCCAGCATATACAGCAATGAATTGAAATCAGCCGGCGGCAATTGTGTTTTAATTTCATAGATCGGAAGAGCACACGTCTGAACTCCAGTCACCGAATACGA
>CALGNM010000101.1 GCA_937958665.1 uncultured bacterium
GCATCGGCGAGTTCTCCGAGGTGGTGCTGACCGACGACCAGGTCAAGGAATTCCAAAAATTCCTGATATACAACCACGCCGCCGGAATCGGCGACCCGGCCCCCATCGAATACGTGCGGGGGGCCATGGCCGGGAGGATCAACGTCCACGCCCACGGCAACTCCGGCATCCGGCCGGAGATCACCCTGACCCTGGTGGAGATGCTGAACAAGGGCGTCACACCCTACGTCTGCCAGAAGGGCTCGGTGGGCGCCTGCGGCGACCTGGCCCCCATGTCCCAGATAGCCCTGCTGCTGCTGGGCGAGGGCCAGGCCTATTATCAAGGGAAGCTATTGCCCGGCAAAGAGGCCATGGATAAGGCCGGCATCAAGATCCCCGGCCTGCAGGCCAGGGACGGGCTGGGGACCATCAACGGAGCCAACGTGCTGACCGCCATGAGTGCCATCTTTCTGTACGATGCCAACCGCTGGCTGAAGCAGGCCGAGATCGCGGCGGCCATGTCGCTGGAGGCCCTCAAGGCCAACATGAAGCCCTATATTGCCAAACTGCACGAGGCCCGGGGCTTCAAGGGGGCGGTGCGCAGCGCGGCCGCCATCCGCAAGATGGTGGCCGGGGGAGACCTGAACGAGGGCCGGGTCAAGTGCAAGGTGCAGGACGCCTATTCCATGCGCTCCACGCCCCAGGTGATCGGTGCGGCCCACGACGCCCTGGCCTATGCCAGATCGCAGGTCGAAATAGAGCTCAACGGAGTGGGGGACAACCCCATATTCTTTCCGGAGGAGAACCTTCAGCTGTCCGGGGCAAACTTCCAGGGCACCCCGGTGGCGGTGCCGATGGACATGGCCGGCTACTGCATCACCATGGTCAGCGCGCTGTCCGAGCGCCGGATGAACCGGCTCAACAATCCGGCCCTTAGCGTGGGCCTGCCGGCCTTCCTGACCAAGGGAGCCGGTATGTTCTCCGGGCTGATGCTTTCGCAGTACACCGCCGACACCCAGATAGTAGAGCAGAAGATACTGTCCACCCCGGCCTCCATCCAGTCCATCCCGGCGGCCGCCGACCAGGAGGATTTCGTCTCCATGGGCATGAACACCGCCATCAAGAATTTCCAGATACTGGACAACGCCTACGGCATTTTAGGCATCGAGATGATGGCCGCGGCCCAGGCCCTGGACTTCAGGGATTACAAGTTCGGCGCCGGCACCACCAGGGCCAAGGAAGTGGTCCGCAAACACGTGGACTTTTTGGAGATCGACCGGCCGTTGTACATGGACCATACCGCCATGAAGGAACTGGTGCGGTCAGGCGAAGTGCTGGAGGAAGTGGAGAAAACGGTGGGGAGCTTGGAGTGATACCCCAAATTAGTGGGTTTAGGACAATATGTGGAAATCAACGTCATGTATGAAAGTTAATGCCTTCACAGCCCTTGAAGTGCATTGCTCTATTGGTGATATCAGGATGCTGTTAGGACAGAGGGATATTGCGGAACAGCAATATAGGACAGCAATACAGAAAGCACAGAGCTGGGGCATACCGGATCTGTCAGCCAGGGCCAGGCGCGGATTGGGATGGCTATTGCGCATAATGGGCAAAGTTGATGAGGCCCAGGAGGAAATGCTGAAAGCAGTCAGCCTATATCAGAAGCTGGGGAACAAAGAAGACGAGGCGGTGGCGGTCTGCAACCTGGGAAGCATATTCGAAGTGCGGAACGACTATGCCAAGGCTGGGGAATATTACAGCCGGGGCCTGGAGATGGCCCGGAAACATGGCAACTTAAGGACGATGTACTCCGCCCGAAGCAACCTGGGGAATCTATACCGCAACCGCGGCGATTACGATACCGCCCTGAGGCACTTCAAGGGGGCTCTGTCTCTGGCCCGCCGGATCAAAGACAGGCGGATCGCGGGGATAGTCTATAACAACATGGGCATTTTATACCGGGAGAAGGGCGAGTTTCAAAAGGCCATAAGGTGCTATCAAAAAAGGCTGGAAGCCGCCAAAGAGATCGGCGACAAAATGGGACACTGCATCGTGCTCTGCAATCTGGGTGTGGCCAACCTTGACATTAAAAAGTATGGCATTGCCAAAGCCCAGTTGGAAGAGTTTTACCGCCTGGCTATGGAACTGAAGGACAAGCAGGCCATTACCTATGCCATTGGGAACCTTGGTCTGGTCTATTACGAACTGGGCGATTATAAAAAAGCGCTGGATTATTTCACCCGCGACCTAAATCTCAACCGGGAGAGGGGCGACCAGAGGGATGAGGCCATAGCCCTGGGCAACCTGGGCAAACTGCATGTAAGGACCGGCGACCTGGACCAGGCGGAAAAATGCCTGGACCTGGCGATAGAACTGGGACGGAAGATGGAAGCCCCGCACTATCTTTGCGCAGACCTGAATTATAAGGCTGATATCTGCTTGAGGACAGATAGACCCGAACAAGCCATTGTACTCAATGAGGAGGCCCTGAGGATAGCCGCCAAGATATCCAGGCCCGAGATCATTTTTGAAGCTACTTTGCTTAAAATCAAGTTGCAGCATTCAACTGAACCCGGCCGCTCGATCAGGTTATTTGAACAGATGCTTAAGGACGTTAAATCGGACGATGAAAAGGCTGAAATATTGTATACTATGTCGCTGCTGTTCAGTGACCCCAAACGAGGGACGGAGGCCGCCAAACTTTATAACAAACTATACCGAAGTACTAAGCGCCACATATATAGAATTCGTGCCGATGAATTGTCCCATGTTCTTAAGGATCGATAAATGACAGTTTTAATAGCGATATTGATATTCGGTTACCTGGTCTCCAGCCTGCTGGCGTGGCTCAATCTCCGGCATCTTCGGACCAATATTGACAGCCCCTTGCCGGAAACGATGGCCACGCAGTTCGACCAGCAGAAGAAACTGCAGATGGCGGAGTACACCGCCGCCAAAACCAATTTGGGCTATTGGAGCGGATTATTGTCAACAACGGTGATCATTTTCCTCTTTGCCGGAGGTATAGTCACCAAGCTTGCCCTGTGGGCCGATGCCCTGAATGTCTTCCCGCTGCTGCAGGGCCTGGCGGCGTTGCTGGCCCTGCTGTTGATCGGGTATATCGCCGGCACCCCGGCCTCGCTCTATTCCGATTTCAAGCTGGAGAAGAAATACGGCTTCTCCACCATCACCATCAAGACCTGGTTGGGGGATCAGATCAAGGGTTTGCTGGTATCGGGAATATTGATGAGCCTACTGTTCTCGGGATTCTATTTATTCATCAACTGGCTTGGGAACTGGTGGTGGCTGGCGGCCTGGGGCCTGGTGGTCTCGTTTTATTTTCTGATGATCTTCCTCTCTCCGGTGGTGCTGATGCCGCTGTTCAACAAGTTCGTACCGCTGGAGGACGAGGAACTCAAGAACAAGATACTGGACATGGCCAAGCGGGCTGATTTCCCGCTGGCCGGGGTCTTCCAGATGGACGCCTCCAAACGCAGCACCCACGACAACGCCTTTTTCACCGGGATGGGTAAGACCCGACGGATAGTCTTTTACGACACTATGGTCAAGGGCTACCGTCACGAAGAATTGCTCTCGGTGATGGGCCACGAGATCGGCCACTGGAAGATGAAGCACATCTTCAAGATGATCCTGGCAGTATCGCTGATGTCCGGCATCCTGCTGTTAGCAGCCTCGCGGATATTGGCGCATCCCTGGGTATACAACGCCATCGGACTGGGCGGATTATACGGACGGATAGGATTCAACGGGGCCCTGATCGGGGTGGCCCTTTATGTGGTGTCGATACTTTTTGAACCGGTAAGCCTGCTGATATCACCTCTGATGAACCGGATGTCGCGCCGGCACGAATATCAGTCGGACGCCTTTTCCCTGAAGCTGGGGAACCCGGCCGCCGATATGAAGGGGGCCCTGATCAAACTGAGCCAAAAAAACCTGAGCAATCTCTTTCCTCATCCCTTATATGTGATCTTCCACTATTCCCACCCGCCGCTGCTGGCCAGACTGAAGGCGATAGATGCGGCAGGCAAAAGGCTGTGAACAACCTCGGGGTGACCGCCGATTCCCTTAACCCAGGAATTAATGCCTGGGTTAAGAAGGACAGGGAAGAGAATATAGGCCATTCATGGCCTTATGAACTCAACAAAAAACTATGTCACACTCATATCACAAAATCTGGATACACCTTATTTGGGGCACCAAGGAGAGATTCCCCATTTTAACCTCTGATTTACTGCCTCAGGTCATACAACATATCCGTGCTAAGGCAGAGCAGGAAGGTTATCTTCTGGATACTATCAATGGAACTGCGGACCATATCCATTGTTTGATAGAGATAGGCTTGACTAATAATGTCTCCACTATTGCCAACTTGCTGAAAGGGGAATCGTCTCATTGGATAAATGCCGGTAAACTGACCCAAAGCCATTTTGCCTGGCAGGAAGGATACGGGGCGTTTTCAATAAGCGCCTCACAGCTGGGAAAAGTCAGAAATTATATCCGGAACCAGGAGGAACACCACCGGCAAAAATCCTACCGGGAAGAGCTGGATGAGTTCCTGAAAGCGTATGACATAGGGGAACAAAGGCCGTGAACGGCCTGAGAGTGTATCCTGATGTGCTCTTAATCCAGCCCTTAAGGGCTGGGTTAAGGTGAGAAGATAATGCAGTAGAGGCCATTAATGGCCTTGTAAATGATAAAAATAATAAGTAAACGGAGAATATAACAATGCCCAAGATCATCCATTCCCCCCACGGCACCAAGATCTCCTGCCAGGGCTGGCAGCAGGAAGCCGCCATGCGGATGCTGATGAACAACCTGGACCCGGCGGTGGCCGAGCGGCCGGAGGAACTGATCGTTTACGGCGGCAACGGCCGGGCAGCCCGCAACTGGGACTGCTACAATGCCATCATCAAATCGCTCAAGAAACTGAAGGACGATGAGACCCTGCTGGTGCAGTCGGGGAAACCGGTGGGCATTTTGCAGACCCATCCTTACTGTCCGCGGGTCCTTATTGCCAATTCCAACCTGGTGCCGCACTGGGCCAACTGGGATTACTTCCGCCAGCTGGAGGCCCTGGGCCTGATCATGTACGGCCAGATGACCGCCGGCAGCTGGATCTACATCGGCACCCAGGGCATCCTGCAGGGGACATACGAAACCTTCGGGGCCCTGGCCCGCAAGCATTACGGCGGATCGCTCAAGGGCAAGTGGGTTCTGACCGGCGGCATGGGCGGCATGTCAGGGGCCCAGCCCCTGTCGGTGACCATGAACGAGGGCGTGATCCTGGACGTGGAGGTGGATCCGGCCCGGATCCAGAAACGCCTGGACACGGGTTACTGCGATGTGATGGTGGACGATCTGGACAAGGCACTCAAGTTGGTGTTCGAGTACGTCAAAAAGGGAGAGCCGCTGTCCATAGGGCTGGTGGGCAACTGCGCTGAGGTGCATCCGGAGCTGGTCAGAAGGAATATCATCCCCGACGTGCTGACCGACCAGACCTCGGCCCACGACGAGCTCAATGGCTACGTGCCTCACCGGATGACCCTGGCCCAGGCCAACGAACTGCGCAAGAACGACCCCGAAACGTATAAGCAGAAATCCTACGAGGCCATGGCCATCCACATGCAGGCCATGCTGGACATGCAGAAAGCCGGGGCCATCGCCTTCGACTACGGCAACAATATCCGGGGCCAGGCCGTCAAGCACGGCATCAAGAACGCCTTTGACGTGCCGGGCTTTGTGCCGGAGTACATCCGCGACCTGTTCTGCGAGGGCAAGGGCCCGTTCCGCTGGGCGGCCCTGTCCGGAGACCCCAAGGATATCTATACCACCGATGAGGCGGTCTTAAAGCTGTTCCCCAAAAACGGTCACTTGGCCCGCTGGATCAAGATGGCCCAGAAGAAGGTCCATTTCCAGGGCCTGCCGGCCCGGATCTGCTGGCTGGGCTACGGCGAGCGGGATAAGATGGGGTTGGTATTCAACGACCTGGTGAAGAAGGGAAAGATCAAGGCGCCGATCGTAATCGGACGCGATCACCTGGACTGCGGCTCGGTGGCCTCGCCCAACCGCGAGACCGAAGCCATGAAGGACGGCAGTGATGCCATCGCCGACTGGCCATTGTTGAATGCCATGGTCAACGTGGCCTCCGGGGCCTCATGGGTCAGCCTGCACCACGGCGGCGGGGTGGGAATAGGCTATTCCATCCATGCCGGGCAGGTGACCGTGGCCGACGGGACCAAGGAGATGGCCAAGCGGATCGAGCGGGTACTGACCAACGACCCGGGGATGGGAATTCTGCGCCACGTGGACGCGGGGTATGACATTGCCAGGCAGGTGGCCAGGAAGAAGAAGGTCAAAATACCGATGATGAAGTAATATTCAAATGATATTATGAACCTCATCATCCAACACATCGGCCAACTGCTGACGCTAGCTCCCTCTCCTAATGCCTTAGGAGAGGGTCGGGGTGAGGTTAAAATATAGGAGGAACAACCATGACCCGCGTTCAGGCCACTGCGGAAATATTTTACACAGCATTCAAAGCCCTGCCTAAGAAAGAGCAGGAAGTCTTTCTATCCAAGCTTTTTTCCGACAGCAGTACCAGAGAAGAAATGATAGATCTGGCTATTTACGCCAGGAGGCGGAACGAACCTTCCCGCCCCTTGCAGTCCTGCATAAAGGAGAGAAAGGCCAAGTATGGCGGCAAGGTATGAACTGCTTGTCAAACGATCGGCGGAAAAAGAACTCAAACAATTAAATGATGCCGATCATGACAGGATAGTTAAACGCCTTCTTGCTTTGGCTGATAATCCAAGACCGGTGGGTTCCGTGAAACTGGCCGGTCATGAAATCTATCGCTTACGCATTGGCAATTACCGCGCGCTCTATACCGTTGATGACCGGGCAAAAATCATAGAAATCATATCTGTAGGGCATAGGAAAGAGATTTACCGGTAACTTTTTAATCATTTTTTATAAATGCACCTCATAATCCAACATATCGGCCAACTGCTGACGCTAGCTCCCTCTCCTAATGCATTAGGAGAGGGGCGGGGTGAGGTTAAACCCAACCCCCGGCCCCTTCCCTCGAGGGAAGGGGTGAAGGGGTTAGGTCGGTTTGGCCCGGCCATGTCTGACCTCGGCATCATCGAGGACGGCCTGGTGGCCATCGAGGACGACAAGATAGTGGCGGTGGGCAAAACCTCGGAATTCAAGCCCAAGCTCAAATTCCTGCCGCACACCAAGGTCATCGACGCCCGGAATCAGGTGGTTATGCCCGGCTTCGTGGACTGCCATACCCACTTAGTCTACGGCGGATCGCGGGAGGACGAGTTCGAGATGCGGGCCTCGGGCGTCACCTACCAGGAGATCGCGGCCAAGGGCGGCGGGATACGCTCCACCGTCAAGGCCACCAGGCTGGCTTCCCGTGAGGTGCTTAAGCGTGATGCCCTGAAACGCCTGGACAGGATGCTGCTGTGGGGCACCACTACTGTGGAATCCAAGAGCGGCTACGGCCTGGAGACCAAAAGCGAGATCAAACAGCTGGAGGTCAACCGTAACCTGAACGGGCTCCAGCCGATAGAGGTTGTGTCAACGTTCATGGGGGCGCATGAGTTTCCCGAAGAATACAGAAGTCAGAATATTGAAGGCGGGATAGACCGGGAGGGTTATGTCAGGCTGATATGTGAAGAGATGATCCCCAGGGTGGCTGAGGCCAAGCTAGCCGAGTTCTGCGACGTGTTTTGCGACCAGGGCGTGTTCACCCCGGAAGAAGCCATAAAGATACTGGAGACGGCCAGCAATTACGGGCTTTACCCCAAGATCCACGCCGACGAGCTGGCCTCTGTCGGCGCGGCCGAAGTGGCGGGAAAAGTCAAGGCCGTAAGCGCTGAGCACTTGCTTTACCCCTCGCAGGCCGGACTTGCGCTGATGAAGCAGGCCGGGACCATTGCGGTGCTGCTGCCGGGAACCAGCCTGACCATCAAGAAGAACTACGCCCCGGCCAGGAAGATGATCGAGATGGGCATACCGGTGGCCCTGGCCACCGACCACAACCCGGGCTCATGCACCATCGAGAATATGCCGTTCATCATCGGGCTGGCCTGCCTGTACCTGGGGCTGACCCCGGCCGAGGCCATCTGCGCCGCCACCTACAACGCGGCCTGCGCCATTAAGCGCGGCGATAAGATAGGCTCCGTCGAGGAAGGCAAGCAGGCCGACCTGCTGATCATGGATATTCCCAATTACCGGTATATTCCGTATCACTACGGAGTGAATTACGTGAAGACGGTGGTCAAGAAGGGACGGATCGTTGTGGGGTAATAAATGGACATTTATGGACATTGGGAGACATTGGGTTATTATGATGAGCAAGATACAAGATTTCACTGATCTGATTATTTACCAATTGGCCGTAGAACTTGCTGACTGGATTTATGAGCTTACTGCCAAGTTTCCGGAAGATGAGAAATATAATCTTACATCGCAACTCAGAAGAGCGTCGACATCCGTTTACAGTAACATTGCCGAGGGTTTCGGAAGATATCATTACAAAGAGAACAAACAGTTTTGTCGGATCGCCAGAGGTTCCTTATACGAGACAAAAGCCCATATGCTTTTCAGCAATAAGCGCGAATATGTATCCCAGCAAATGCTTGATCAATACCTGAAGAGACATACAACTCTGGCCATAAAACTTAATAATTACATCAATGCCACGGGCACAAAAGACAGGCCTAATGTCGATTAATTACAATTAATGTCAATATATATGCAGGA
>CALGNM010000102.1 GCA_937958665.1 uncultured bacterium
CGCACCCTGTCCACCGCCCGGCGCCGTTTGACCGGGCTTAGAAGTTTCCCGAGGCTGCTTCCTTCAGTATCTGGTTATCCAACGACAGGTCGGCCACTAATTTCTTAAGCCGTCCGTTCTCTTTTTCCAGCTGTTTCATCCGCTGGGCCTGGTCAACCCTTAATCCGCCGTATTCTTTCCGCCACCTATAGTAAGTCAATTTGCTGACCTCTATTTTCCGGCAGGCTTCTTCTACCGTGGCCCCTTGGTTGATCATTATTTCCGCTTCCCGCAGTTTCCCTATGATCTCTTCTGGTTTATTCTGTTTCTGTGGCATTTTACCCCCTTTTCTTATTATTCATCCAGCCCCTATTGTATCACACCAGCTGGACCGGTTGTAGGGGGTCAGGTCAAGCCCAGTAATTACATTATCATTTATGTTTTTACTGTCTAAATTATTTTTCAATTTTATAATAATCTTATCCGGTGAAACCATTTCCCTAAAAATATATGCCTTGCCTATAATAAGCAAAAGTATTATGTATATTCTATTTTTCATTTAAACTTTACTCCCCTTTTATATTACTTTGTGAATATTAAATGGACATCATTTATAAATAATTAAACTATATCTACTTACAGCCCAACAATAGTCTGGAGATATCGCAGCTATCCTTGCCCAACATTGACTATCTGATGGTGCCGGTGTATTTTTAATTACCCAAGTCTCTCCTCCATCAGTAGTACGTAGCATATTAATAGAACTTACCCACCCCAAATTTATCTCGGTAAAAAACATATACATAGGAAGTTGCGGTAAAGTTTTTTCAACCCAACTTACTCCGCCGTCACTGGTTTTATAAAAACGGCTTGAACCGCGTCCGCAACCATTAAGGGCATCAAAAAACTGTATTTCTCCAACTGGAACGTTTGCTTTTAAAAGGGTCCATGCTGAACCGCCATTGACAGTTTTATATATATTATTGGATACACCATCATCCCCCGTAACCCAGCCGTAGTTCGAATTTATAAAATTGATCGCAAATAGATCCGGATTAGACCCGGTAGTTTGCCTGATCCAGGTGTCCCCTCCATCGGTTGTGTGCATTATGCAATCACCACTGGGAATGGGCACAGGGTCACCGATAATCCAGCCGTTATTGGGATCGGTAAAAAATATTTCATCCAAGCCTCCGTAAGGCGGATCAACCTGGGAATACCAATCCAACCAATTATTGCCGCCATCAGTAGTTCTAAGCACACAGCCGCCGCCAACCACCCAGCCGTTGTTAATGTCTATAAATTTCATGTCTAGTGGTATGCTATACGGGGTGGTGTCTCTATATTGAACAGACCAATTCATGCCGCCGTCGGTTGTGTGCAGGATCTCTTTTTGCAGGGTATTCATAGCATCATAGGTGCATATCCAGCCGTTATTTTCATCAACAAAGAAAATATCCATTATGTCATAATAATTGGTAATGGAAACCATTGTCCATTCCTTTTCCTTTATGACAAAATCGGCTTTTTGGCTGTCATTAGCAACCACAGTAACACTTTGGCTTTTCAACCGCCAATCTATCTTCTTGGCCGAAACAGTAAATGTCCCACCGCCCATGCCAATCAATCTATACCTGCCGATACTATCCGTAACAGCAGACAGACCAGTGTTCAATCTTACCACTGTCCCGGCCAATGGCTGTCCGGTCAGGCTGTCGGTCACCGTTCCCTTTATCACGGTTTTGTCGACTGGCGGCTGGACGGGATTGTCGCAACTGCACCCGCTAAACAGAAACAAAATAGAAAACAAAAAAAGCCTCGACCCCCAATTATTAAAATCAAGGGTCGAGACTTTTGCCTTCTGCCCGGTCAAACGAGCAAGATTAGGGTAAATATTTAACCTGCTTTTCATAGTATTACTGTATCAAAATATAGCGTTGGTTGTCAAGCAGTTTCATATCAATTGCCCGGTTCACTAAAAAGCCCTGCTGTTATAATCAGCAGGGCTTGGCATTTATTTGAATTTTAGATTTTCCACCCGGCGATCTTTCCCTGTATGACCCCGGCCAACTCTTCTATCTTAAATCTCTCCTGCCCCATGGTGTCCCGATCTCTTAAGGTGACCGTTTGATCCTGCAGAGTCTGGAAGTCCACCGTAACGCAGAAGGGGGTGCCTATCTCATCCTGTCGGCGGTAAAGCTTGCCTATCCCGGCGGTGTCGTCATAGACCGCGCGCAGGCTCGGCTGAAGCAGGGCCTTGATCTTTTTGGCCGTTTCCACGATAGCCGCTTCGTTCTTCTTCAACGGGAGGACCGCCACCTTGATGGGCGCCAGTTCGGGATGAAGTTTCAAGACCACCCGGGTATGCTCATCGCAAAACTTTCCATTTATCAGGCGGACCTTTTTCAGCAGTTCGATCCGATCGGCCCCGGACAGGCTGCAGACGGCATCAATCTCCAAAAGAGAATTGGGAAGTTTTTCGATTGAGGCTTGCAAAGCCTTTTCGATGGCTTGCAATTGCTCCAAAGTCGGGCCTTCCGAGCCCGGCTTCTTCTGGGCCTCGGCCATCTTCTTGCCGATGCTTTTTAAAGCCGCGGCGGCCGCTTCCTTGAGCGGGTTCAAGGCCTCATCCGCCGGCTGGCTGAGCTGTTCCTCATTGTAGGCTTCGCACAAGAAAGCTAATGTGGCCCGGTCGGCCCCGGCCGATGGTTCGATGACATAGGGAATGTATTTGGCGCCCTTCTTGCCGCTGGCCGGATCGACATAGGCTTCGTCGAAATACTCCATCTTTTCGGTGGAATGCTCGTTCCTGGCTAATTTCAGCCTGGCCAGATCGCCCTCGGGAACATTATTGCTGTGGGCGGTCAGGTCAAAGTCCTGGCGGTTGGCCACGCCTTCCAGCTCGCTCCAGCCCAGCGATCCCGGGAACAGGTATTCCAGATCAACGCAGGCCTTGGCGTAGTGGGCCAGCTCCTCCTTGGCCTGGGGCCGCTTTCTCAGACGCTCCGGGCTCAGGCCCAGGCCCAGATACCAGTTGTAGCGGGCCTCTACCCATTCCTGATGCAGCTGCTGGTCGTCCTTCTCGCCGGATTGAAGGTATTGCGGGGGCTTGCAGAAGTATTCGATCTCCATCTGCTCGAACTCCCGGGTGCGGAAAGTGAAGTTGCCCGGAGTGATCTCGTTGCGGAACGATTTTCCGATCTGGGCGATGCCGAAGGGCAGTTTGCGGCGCATGGCCTGCAGCACGTTGAGGAAATTGACGAAGATGCCCTGGGCGGTCTCGGGGCGCAGGTAGGCCAGGCCGGATTCATCCTGAACGGGCCCGACGTAGGTCTGGAACATACCGTTGAAGTTACGCGGCTCGGTCAGCTCCCCGCCACACTCCGGACACTTGTCGCCCTTGACGTGGTCGGCCCGAAAACGCTTGCGGCATTTCCTGCAGTCCACCAAGGGGTCCACAAAGGTCTTCTCGTGCCCGGAATACTGCCACACCAGCCGGTTCATGATGATGGCGGCGTCCAGGCCCTCCATATCTTCCCGGGAATAGACCACGCTCTTCCACCAGGCCTTTTTGACATTGTTCTTCAGCTCCACTCCCAGGGGGCCGTAATCCCAGGCGGAGCCCAGCCCGCCGTAGATCTCGGAAGATTGGAATATGAAGCCCCGCCGCTTGGACAGGGAAACTATCTTTTCGAAGGCGTTGTCGGGTCTGGGCACTTTTTATTTCCTCGCAGTAATATTTTCTTTATGGGACACGGATTCACGCAGATTTCATTTAAACAATGACAAAGGTCATTCCCGCGCAATCGGGAATCCATATTGATTTGAATATCCATTATAACCCCTAATCGCCGGCAAAATCAAGGGCAATAAAAAGAGGGGGCGGCTTTACGGCCGCCCCCCTGTCGCCTTTGTCATCTAAGAGGTTTTTGGGATTTCACTCTTTGTCGCCCTGCTCCATCATCTCCCTGAGCAGGGGCATCAGCTCCACGCTGTAGACATCCCTCCGATCGGGGTCAAGGGTGATCATGACGCTCCGGCCCACCACCTCCTGTCCCGGGTTGATCCCGAACTCCTGGGACACGAAATCCTCCTCCCAGTCCGACCCCGGACGGGCCGCCCGGCAGACCAGGGCATACCGGCCCCGGCCCCTCTCCCGGATGGCGATCACCCGGCCCTCGACCCGGGCCGCCTTGCCCGAGGCCTCCAGTATCTGCAGCCGGACGCTGCGCCCGGCCGGGCTCTTGCCGCCCTCGATGTCGCCGAAGATGTAGAACACCCCCGAGGCCAGGAACAGGGCCAGCAGGCCGCCCACGGTCAGCAGCAGCGGTCCCAGCCAGAAATGGGAGAACTTGGTCAGCTGGGCCCGGTTCGGTTGGCGGGGATCGTAGCGGACTGCCACCCGGGCCCCGATGGAAAACTCCGGGGAGGAGCTGCCGGTGCTGCCCCGGAACCGGAAGGTCCGGCCGTCCGGGGTTTGGAACTCCACCACCGGGTAATACGAGGGCCGGGGGCCCTCCTCGTCGTCGGCCACCTCGCCCTGCTCGAATTCAACCACCGTTCCGGTCGTAGGAAGCCCGGTACGGTACAGGGATACCCGCCTGGCCCCCCAGGCCAGGCCCCAGATGAGGAAGGCCAGCCCCATCCCGCCGAAGATCGCCAGCACTGCCCATTTCATCGCCCGCTCTCCAGTTTGGAGAATTAGGGGTTGGGCCAGCCCGGCGGGGGTGGGATGGTGGGAGTGCCCGATGGCGGCGGGGCCGGCTCGTCATCCCCGCCGGAAATTATGATCACCGCCGCGGTGGTGGCCACCACCGCCGCCGCCCCGCCGATGATGGCCGGAGTGGTGGCGTACCAGGCGGTGGCCGCCGCGCTGCCCATGCTGCCGATCTTGATGGCCGCCCCGGCCCACATGGTCATGAAGGCGATCTTGGCCGCGGTCATGGCCACCGGACTGATGGTGCTGTCGCCCTTGGCCACGCTGGCCATCATCTTCTCGCCCACCAGCACCTCGGGTCCCTGCTCACCGGCCAGCCCCACCTCGCCCTTGAGGACATTGAGCTCGGTGGTGTCGCCCTCCACGAACACCCCGAACACCGTGCCCCGGATGCCGGCCACCGCGGTGGGGGTGGTGATGGTGAACTTGGACTCCTTGGAGGATATCTTGCGGATGGAGCCCAGCACCTTCCCGTGGTACAGCTTCAGGGCGGTCCGGGCGGCCTTGGCCTTGCGGTCCCGCTCCATCTGCTCAATCTGCAGCAGGCTGGCGTCCTTAAGCTTGACCACGCTGCCGTCGTGCAGCACTATCTCGGCCTCGGCCGCCGCCTGGCACTTGACCTTGTCGCCCGGGTACAGCCCCATCTTGATGAAGGCCGGGCGCCAGTCCTCGGCGTTAAGCCGCTGGATCTCCACCTGGCCCTTCATGAAGTTGATCCTGGCGTCGGCCGGCTTGAACTCGGGGCGGGCCGGCTGCAGGGCCAGCAGCAGCGCCAAAACCGTCCCCAGGGAAATGGCTTTCCTCATCGTCATATCTCCTTATTTGATCTTGACCAGCTTGCGGGTGGCCAGGCCTTCGGCCGATTCCAGCCTGACTATGTAGACCCCGGATGATATCCGGCGGCCGGCATTGTCCCGGCCGTCCCAGGTCCGGCTGTAGTAGCCCGGCAGTGACTGGCCCTCGGCCAGGGTTTTCACCAGCTGTCCGGCCACGTTGTAGACCTTGAGGCTGGCCCGTCCGGCCTGGGCCAGCTGGTAGTTGACGGTGATGCTGCCGGAGAAGGGGTTGGGGTAGGCCCGGTTCAGGTCGAAGCGCAAGGGCTTCAGGCTGAGGCCCTCCAGCCCCCGGTTGGTGTACACCACCGAGAACTCACGGCTGCCGCTGAAGCCCACCTGGCCGCTGCCTTCCAGCCGAGAGACCTTACCGCTTTGGCGGTCGGCCAGATACAGGTCGTATCCCTCCGGCAGGGGCGCCGACAGCCGGTAGCTCAGCTGGGCCGGCTCCTCCGTTCCGGAGACCCTGACGCTTAAAGGCCATTCGATATAATCGGCCGGCGGCCGGAAATCGTAGTGGTAGGAATGACAGGGGCCGCCCCATTCCGGATGCGGGATGACGGCCGACACCCGGCTGCTGACCAGCGGGGGCTTCTCGGCGTCCAGCCGGTCGTAGCCGGCCTTGGCCTGGGGCGAGATGCCGACCCTAAGCCCGCGGTCGGCGGCGGCGCCACTGGCGGCCGAAAGCTCCAGCTGCCACAGGACCTCGGGCTGGGGCATCGACACCGGGAATTTGCCGGATGATTTGAAGGCTGGCATCATAAACAGCGAACAGGGACGGACGGCATAGACCGCATAACCCTGCCAGGGCATCAGGTGGCTGGAGGTATCGAAGGCCGACAGGCTGTCCCAGCCCCCGTTGTTGACCAGGTCGAAGGTCTGGTCGCCGTAGGTCCACATCCGCTGCCGCACCAGGCTGTCGTTGACGAAGAAGCTGTTGCTGGTGTCGTTGTAGGCCCAAACGGCCCCGGAGCTGTCTATCAACTCGACCATCGGCAGGGCCACCGGTTCCTGGAAGGGACATCCCACCAAATTCCATCCGGCCTGCAGAGCCACGGTCCGGTGCGTTTCTGTTTTATAGCCATAGACATCCAATCCGGCGCTGTTGACCGAGGCCAGCCAGTAGGCCTGTCCATTTTGGATCCCGGGCCGGGCGATGAAGGAGTCGGAGGCCGGCTGGTAGCCGTACATCAGCCAGCTGTTCTGTCCGTAGGCCCCCAGGTCGTCCCCCAGGTTGATTACCGCGGAGCTGTCCACCGGTGACACCGGGGCCGAGAACAGCCGCCAGGCTCCGCCCTGCCATACGGTGGAGGCCACCAAGGGCTGGCTGGCGGTCCGGAAGCTCCAGGGGTTGACGGCCGGCCCCTCGCTGAGAGGGTTGCCGGCGGTGTCCATGGCGGCCGTTACCTCCACCAAATATAAGGTGTCGGGCAGGAACTCGCCATGAGCGATGCTGGCCTCCAGCGAGTCGGCCGACCAGGCCACCGACAGACCGCCGGGGTTGGGGATGAAGCTATAGGCGAAGCTGGCCGGGTCGATGGGCTCGGAGAAGGTGATCCTGACCGGGGCGGTCAGCGATGCCTGAACGGCCCCATCGGCTGGTTGGGTGGAGACGATGTAGGGCGGGGTCAGGTCTCCGGCCTGGTTGATGATGGCTAGCGAGTCGCGGCCCAGGGTGAACTCCGGGCTAGATCGGAAGAGCGTCGTGTAGGGAAAGAGTGTAGATCTCGGTGGGCG
>CALGNM010000103.1 GCA_937958665.1 uncultured bacterium
ACCACCGAGATCTACACTCTTTCCCTACACGACGCTCTTCCGATCTTTGGGCTCGGCCTCTAGGTAAGCGGCGAACGAGTAATCCCCTGTCGGGGCGGCCGGCCCCAATTTGAACCGCAAATCAATGGCAACTGGCGTTCCCCGGGAGATGTTTTGGTTTTCATAGAGGCCCTGCCAGCCATCGCCCGCGTCCCGGTATGAACCCTGGCCGGCCAAGCGGTACATCAGTTTAACCGAAGGCTCAGTAAAGGGGTTTTCGAAGTATAGGGTTTCCAGCCGCCCCCTTATCACTGCGCCCTCCCGGCTGTTGCACCACAGTTTGGCCACCAAGGCCCCGGGAACATCTAAATATCCCCGGCGCCTGTCCTCGGGGGTCACAGTATATATGCCCACCGGGTTCGATATTTCCAACCGGGCCCGCTTGGCCACCGTCACCGTCACCCGGACATCCTTCGACACATCGGCCGGAAGCAGAAGGTCCGCGGTTTGGGCCCGGGATAATTCCCAACCTCCCGACAGAATCACCAAAGTTAATATCTGGACAAACTTTTTCATGTTTCATACCCCTCACCTTACATAGAGGCATGATACATGCCAGATTATTAACTAATTTTGAATACCATTAACATATTGTTATTTCATGTGTTACATGATAGCCCTGCGACGGTTTTATCGATAAGACCTTGGGAATTGTCAAAAATTAGTGACATAGGATTTTCAAGATGACAGTTCACAGTTCGCCCAATAATTCGTCAATCTTGCCGGTTAGCTCGGCTATCTTGAATGGCTTAGTCATATAATGGTCAGCTCCGGCTGCCAAACCAGCTTCTTTGTCCCTTCCGCTGGTTTTGGCTGTCAGCATTATCACCTTGATATGGCTGGTTCGGGGATTCGATTTGACACGACGGCAGACCTCGATCCCGTCTATCAACGGCATCATCACATCCAGCACTATCAAGTCCGGATTAAGCTCCCGCGCTTTTGCCAAGGCCTGCTCTCCGTCGACCGCCGGCTCGATGCTATAATTTTGGCGGGAAAGCAATTCGGTAATCAGGTACAGCACATTCCGGTCGTCATCGGCCACCATGATCTTTTTGGGTCGCGACATATTTGCTCCATCATGTGGGTTCATATCGCTCAGTCCTGCTTTAAGGCTTTTTTTACCGTTTCCCTCAATTCGTTTAGATTGACTGGCTTGGTAATGTAGGCATATACTCCCGAGGTACCCACTACATAATCGTCCTGCAAATGCTTGTAAGCGGAGCAGACAATCACCGGAGTGTCTTTTTTTAGTTCCCGAAGCCTCTCCACCACCTCCAGGCCGTTCATCTCCGGCATTTTGATGTCGAAGATCAGCAGGTCGTATTCCTCCTTCAGTGCCTTTCGTAGAGCCTCCCTTCCGCTGGCTACGGTCACCACCTGATGCCCTTCCTCGGTCAGCACTTCCTCCAGCAGCAATCTGATGTTGGCCTCGTCGTCGGCCACCAAAATCCGCTTCATTTTGCCTCCTTGTCTGCATTTATGTTTTCAGCTTGGTCCTGATTCAACGGCAGGTATATCTTGACCGTGGTGCCCCGGCCCATCTCGCTGTCAACCGCTATGTTGCCCCCGTGTTCCTCGATTATCTTCTGGATAATGGCCATCCCCAGCCCGGTCCCGGCCTGTTTGGTGGTAAAGAAGGGCTTGAAAATGGCGCCCAGGTTTTCGGGGGGGATCCCGCAACCGTTGTCCGACACCTCAAGTCGAACGCCAGCCTGCCCTTGGTTCTGGTCCTCGGCTACCGACACAGCTATCCGTCCGCCCTGGTTGATGGCCTCGATGCTGTTATTGATCAGATTCAACAGCACCCGCTCCAGCCGGACAGCATCCCCCTTGATTGCTGGCAGATCGGAAGAGCACACGTCTGAACTCCAGTCACCGAATACGATC
>CALGNM010000104.1 GCA_937958665.1 uncultured bacterium
GGGGTAGATCTATCAATTCAAATAGCAATAAATCAAAGGGCAGCAGATGCCCTACAGACATACTGCCAAGGGAACTTAAAGATGGATATTGCTCCCCGGGGGCTTGCCCGGTAATTCTCCACCTACCTACAGATGTAAACTTCCCCAAATAGGCTGCCTGGCTTTCTACCGGCCTTCTTCCTCCGAGTAATAGCCCTCAGTGCCGATAATTAGGTTATCCAGCAACCGGATCCCCAGTAGTTTGCAGGCCTCCCGCATGGTTCGCCATAAATTCCTGTCCTCCGATGATGGGCTGGGATCACCGCTGGGATGATTGTGGACAGTAATTATACCCGCCGCACCATTAGCCACTGCGCCCCTCAACACTATTCCCAGATGGATGGAACAATGGTCTATGGCACCCATGGCAGCCAGCTCTTTTTGTATCACCTTGTTCTTGGCATTCAGATAAAGCACCCAGAACATCTCCCTATCGGCCAACGCCTCGGATTTCATGAATTCATACACGATTTTGGGGCTGGTAACGGCAATAGGGTGTAGTATCTCGCTGACCCTTAGTATCTTCAAGGGATATGTTTTGTAACCTGTCATTTTAGCTCCTTTCTAAACAAAAAAGCCGCCCACATACGGACGGCTCTTTTAGTTGGTTGTCGGTTTATCGATCATAATGCTCCGGACAGTTGATGCAGAAACGGTCGGGACAGAGGACCTGGACCTCCTTGTTGTCATAATCCTCGACTATGACGGCGGTATGCCCGCAGAGGGGGCAGGTGCCGATGTGGGTGTCAATAGTTTGCATGATAGTCTCCTTGCCAAGTTGAGTTTTCGGCTATGTTGTTGTCCTTGATCCCCAGGATGTAATTGGCCGCCTTTGTCGCCTGTGCCGAGGCCGAGATGATGGACCACCGGTCATTGTTTAGGGCCTGCAGCCAACCGGCAATGTAGCTGGCCTGATTGTCTATGGTCTTGGGTGCGATACGGGCATAGGCGCAGAGGAACGCGCTGCCAATTTCAGCCACCAGCTCTTCCCGGCTGTATTCCTCCTGCATGGCCGCTATCGGCTGCCTGACCTCCCTATTAAGACGGCTGGGATGGCTGGTGGAATGGACCAGCTCATGAAACAGGGTGGAGTAGTACTCTTCTGAGTTGACAAACAGCCCTTTGGCTGGCATGCCGACCTGGTCCTTGCTCCGGTTGTAAAAGGCATGGGACGCTCCGATCAGTTCCGGAGGATTGGGCATGCCAGATGCTATCTTCTCGCACGACTCAATGGGCCGGATAACCGCCTTTTCCGTCTTGGGTATCTTGCCCTCAGGAATGCCGCCGACCTGCTCCAGGTTAAAAACAACATAGTACTTGAGCAGGGGCACCTCGGTGACTTCGCCTTCAGGGGAAACATGCTCCAAAATCCGCCAGTAAACGATCCTGAAGCCCTTACTGCCGGCCACTACATACCCTCCCAGCTCCTCAATTTGCTTATAGGTGAGATAGTAGGGGCTGGCATAAGGGGAAAATGCCAATAGAAGCAGATTTATACCCCTATAGGCTTTGCCGGACACCATGTTCTTCGGCAGTTCCGTCCTCCAGGGCTTTCTCCACGGCACTACACCCTTATCCAGAGACTCGAGTATCTGGTTGGTGATGATTTGTGCCACATCGATGTGGGGTTTGGTCCTCCTGATCATGGGTACCTCCTTTGGTTGTGGTTAATAAAAAAGCGCCTGCCTGTTTGGCAGACTCCGGGGAAACAAAAAAGCCCCCACCTCAATTAAGAGATGGGGGCCATCAATAAAAGTTCTATTGGGGGTTCTACCGTTGTCCCCTAATGGTAAATTTCCGTTTTTTTAGGATTTTAGCGTTGACAAAATCATCTCCTTTTGTTATTATAACATTATGGCATCATATTAGTTATCTACCGGGAAAATGGTACAGGTGTCAATAAGCAAAGTTCTGTCATCACGGAGCATGCGACCCCATTTTGATTATAGAAAGCCCGAATGATATATCATTCGGGCTTTTATATAGGTCAAGGTTCACATCTCAACCTGGGGAGAAAGACTGAAAAGGCGGTTGCCCGGCCGGTTGGGCACCACATGACAAGCTCGGCAGCGAGCCTCGTACTTTTCGGTGGAACCCACCGACACTATCTCACTGTCAAAGGGCGCCGGATGTCCGTCCAACAGGCGCTGGGTGCGGGTAGCCGGCCGGCCGCAGACCGCACAGATGGCCGAAAGCTTGTCAACCTTCTCGGCTAAAGCCAGCAGCCGGGGCATGGCCCCGAAGGGCTCACCTCGGAAATCCTGGTCCAGGCCGGAAACAATAACCTGGATGCCCCGGCCGGCCATCTCCTCAACCGCCTCCACGATTTCCGAACCGAAGAACTGCACCTCGTCAATCCCCACTACCTGAGCCTCCCGCATTACCGCCCCAATGATATCCCCGGGCTCAAGACAGGCAACGGTTGGCAGTTTCAGGCCGTAATGGGTGGTGATGTTGAGTTCGTCGTAGCGGTTATCAAAGGAATGTTTGAAGATCTGAACCTTCTGGCGGGCGTAGGTGGCCCTCTTCAGTCGCCTGATCAGCTCCTCGGTCTTGCCGCTGAACATGCAGCCGCAAATCACCTCAATCTGTCCCTGTCGCATCTTATACGCCTTGTTTATTGCCCGCCTAACTATACAATCAAACCGGATAAAAAATCAAGGGTAAAAAAAGGTCCTGCGGTTTTTCCGCAGGGCCTTTTTCCGATCTTGGTTTCTATTGGGAAAGAGTTGTTGCCTGGCAGTCCGTTGGGTCAGCAATCCGACACTCATCCAAAGCTGTCCGGTATTCTTCCTGCAGGTTTTCTATCAATTCCTTGACCGGGATGATTTTATCAGCACGGTAGGCATTGGCTCCGGCAAAAGCAAAGCCCTCATCCATCTTCCCCTTCTGGGCGTTTATCAGGGCCAGGGCAATGCAATAGGGGGCGTTCTTGAAATCGCAGGTAATGATGCAGTGGTGCGGGCAGATGAACGGTTTCCGCTCGCCGCGGCCGACATCCTCGGTGAATTTATTGCGGATGGCCCGGCCCGGCATACCCACCGGGCTCTTGATGATAGTCACGTCATCCCGGCCGGAGTCAATGTAGACCTGCTTGAACTTGTCCGACGGATCGCATTCATTGGTGGTGACGAACCGGGTGCCCATTTGAACTCCGGAGGCCCCCAGTTTTATGAATTTCAATATATCCTGGCCGGTATATATCCCTCCGGCAGCGATCACCGGAATGGGCTTTTTATACTGCTCGACAAACGAGCGGATGGCGGCAACGACCTCTGGAACAAGTTTTTCCAGGGCATAGCTCGGGTCATCGATGTCCTCCTCCTTGAATCCCAGATGTCCCCCGGCCTTAGGACCCTCTACCACTATGGCATCCGGCAGATAATTGAATTTGTCCAGCCATTTTCTGGTGATGATGCCGGCCGCCCGGCCGGAGGAAACAATGGGCACCAGCTTGGTCCGGGAGTCTTTCTTCAGGAATCCCGGCAGGCTGAACGGCAAGCCAGCACCTGAGAATATGATGTCGATCTCTTCCTCAATGGAGGCCTTGGCCAGGTCGGCATAGTTGGAGAGTGCCACCATGATGTTAACCCCCAGCACCCCCCGGGTTAATTTTCGGGCCTTTTTGATCTCCTTTTTAAGCGCTCTGATATTGGCTTCCAGATAATTAGTGTTGAAGTCGGGCTCGAACATGCCTATGCCTGCGGCCGCAATGGTGCCCACTCCGCCCTGATTGGCCACCGCCGAGGCCAGCCCGGCCAAAGAGATGCCCACCCCCATCCCTCCTTGAATGATCGGCAGTTTTATCTCCAGATCCCCTATGGTGAGTTTTTTCAATTGGTCCAAAATCATCAGTTTTCCTTGTGTAAAAATGACAGGCCGGCGGTCCTGCTGCGAAACCCGACATGTTGCGGCCTAATGCCCCACTGCCTGGCAATGCCGGATATCGAGCAGAGAAACCGCCGGCCCATTCATCAGAAGTGCGACTAATGTTGTCATTATACACCCATAACCGGCAAATAGCAAGGGGGGAAGCCGGGGATAAATATATATTGCAAACCTTGGCACAATCAATTATAATGATAAAATTGTATAGCATCAAAACCTCAACTGGAAAGGCCAGATTATGAAATTCCAATATGTTGTCTTGGGAGCTGGCCGACAAGGCCTGGCCATAGCCTATGATTTGGTAAAATACTGCCAAGCCAAAAGCGTAACGGTGGCCGATTTTGATGCCAAAGTTGCTTCGGACGGGGCGAAAAGGGTCAATTCCCTGCTGAAGGCCAAGATGGTCCGGCCCCAGAAGGTCGATGCCGCCGACCCCCGAGGTCTAAATCAGCTTTTTGGCAAAACGGATTGCGTGGTAAGCGCCGTTCCCTACCATTTCAATTTTGGGGTGGCCAAGGCGGCGGTGAAAGCGGGCTGTAACTTCTGCGACCTGGGAGGCAACACCGGCGTGGTGCTGAAAGAGTTGTCATTGGACAGCAAGGCCAAAAAGGCCGGGGTGACCCTGGTGCCCGATACCGGACTGATGCCGGGGATGGGCAACACCCTGGCAGTCCAGGCCATAAAAAAGCTGGACCAGCCCAGGGAAGTCCACATCCGCTGCGGTGGGCTTCCCCAAAAACCCCGCCCCCCGCTGAACTACAAGCTGGTGTTCTCAGTCGAGGGGCTAATCAATGAGTACTTTGGCACTGCCTATATCATCCGAAACGGAAAGGCGGCCTCGATCCCCACCTTCTCCGAACTGGAACAGATAGAGTTTCCCAAGCCGATTGGCAAATGCGAGGCCTTCGTCACCAGCGGAGGCACTTCAACCTGCCCCTGGACCCTGGAGGGGATAGTCAAAGAATACGACTACAAGACCGTCCGCTACCCAGGACATTACGAGAAAATCAAGACCCTGCTGGAGCTGGGGTTCTTCGACCAGGAGCCGATCCCCACCCAAGGCGGCCCGATGGTGCCCCGCCAGTTAAGCCACGCACTGATCACCAGAAAGATTGATTTTCCCAAGGACAAGGACCTGATAGTGCTGCGGGTGACCGCCTTGGGCAAGAAAAACGGCAAGGAAACAAAGGTGGCTTATGACCTGATCGATTTTCATGATGACCGGACCGGATTCAGCGCCATGGAGCGCACCACCGGCTTCCCGGCGGCCATTGTGGCCCACCACCTGGCCCAGGGCAAGGCTCCTAAGGGAGCCGTTCCCCTGGAGTTGGCCATAGATTCCGGATCCTTCATAGACGACTTCCGCAAGCGGGGGTTCCGGCTTACCGAGCGCATCACCAGAGCATGAAACCAATTTCCTCGCTTAATATCATCCAAAGATTTACCACAGTCCGGGGTGCATAATGGACATATTCCAAAAATGTTTCGATTTCAAGGAGGCTCAGCTGGCCCGCCAGGCCGGGCTGTATCCTTATTTCCATCCCCTGTCCTCCGCCCAGGAGCCGGAGGTTATCATCGACGGAAAGCGGATGATCATGATCGGCTCCAACAACTACCTGGGCCTGACCACCCACCCCCGGGTGAAAGAGGCGGCCATCAAGGCGGTGGAGAAGTTCGGCACCGGCTGCACCGGCTCCCGTTTTTTGACCGGCACTCTGGACATGCATAATGAACTGGAGCACAAGTTGGCCAAGTTCCTCAACAAGCAGGCGGCCTTGGTCTTCTCCACCGGCATGCAGACAAATTTGGGGACCATCTCCTGCCTAGGAACCAAGGACGATATTTTGATAACCGACAAGTTCGACCATGCCTCGATTCTGGATGGTTGCCGGCTGTCCTACGCCATGATGAGACGGTTTCAGCATAACGACATGAATAGTTTGGAGCGTCTGCTGCACGGCTTGGACCCGGCCAAGGGAAAGCTGATCATTGTGGACGGCATCTACAGCATGGAGGGCGATATCGCCAACCTGCCCGAGCTGATCAGGTTAGGCAGGCAATATGGAGCCAGAGTACTCGTTGATGATGCCCACGGCCTGGGGGTGCTGGGGGCCCACGGCCGGGGCACCGCCGAGCATTTCGGCTTGGAGCAGGAGACCGACCTGATGATGGGCACCTTCTCCAAAAGCTTCGCGGCCATCGGCGGGGTGGTGGCCGGCGACTTCGAGGTGGTGGACTACATCAAGCATTTCGCCCGCAGCATGATCTTCTCGGCCGCCCTGCCTCCGGCCTTGACCGCCGCCGTCTCGGCCGCGTTGGACGTCTTGCAGGACGAGCCGGAACTGCTGACCAGGCTGTGGCACAACGCCGAAAGGATGCTGAAGGGCTTCAGGGAGATGGGCTACGATACCGGGGTGGCCTGCACTCCCATCATCCCGCTGATGATCGGGTCCCGGGAGAAGGCCTTCGCCCTCTGGAAGCACTTGATGGACCGGGGCATCTTCGCTAACCCAGTGCTGTCCCCGGCGGTGCCCGAGGGCCGGGAGATGATCCGCACCAGCTTCTCGGCCGCCCACACCGAGGCCCAGCTGGACCGGGTGCTTGAGGAGTTCCGGAGCGCCGGCAAGGAACTGGGGTTGCTCTGATTGACAATGGTGGATTTTGCCTGGCTCCTATAGCCCTCATAATTATCATCAGTAAAACTTGACAAAACCGGCTTTTTTTGATAACATCGTTTTGAAAAGTCATCAAGAGAGGCGGAGGGACAGGCCCGATGAAACCTCAGCAACCTGCGGATGAAAAATTCCACAAGGTGCTAATTCCTGAAGTGATGCGCAATCACTGAAGATGAAACGTGGATCAAAGCCCTTTTCAGAAGCGCATGGCTTCGGAGAAGGGCTTTTGTTATTTCATGTCCGTGGAAACGGGCATCCAGGTCTGGATTCCCGACCTCTCCCTGCCTGCCGGCTTCCCTCTCCACGGTGGAGAGGGAGTGAGGGAGCGGTCAGGGAATGACACGTCGTTCTTAATTTTCATCAAATTGATACTCAAAATATAATTATTTTAGGTAATTATAAAAGATTTGGACCAAAATCTGTTAGATGTTTGATTAAAAG
>CALGNM010000105.1 GCA_937958665.1 uncultured bacterium
CCACCGAGATCTACACTCTTTCCCTACACGACGCTCTTCCGATCTCACCACCGCCAGGGCCGTTCCCTTTACCTTCATGGTCCTCCTTTAGCTTTGTGGCGGACGGCGGCTTCTATTCCCAGCTGCCGGTGAACTCGGTGTAGGCGTCGCCCCGGGCCAGCGAGCTGGTGACCTCCACCCGGGCGTTGCGCCGGCCGTGGATCTCGAAGGCCCGCTCGGTCCAGCCGGCGATCCGCAGCTCGGCGTACTCCGAGGGCTCGGGGAACAGGGTGATGCGCAGCTGGGCCCGGTTGAACTCCACCGCCACCACCTGGGCCTCGCAGGGCTGGTAGTAGGTCCGCAGTATGCTGGCGGTCCGCTGGCAGAAGGCCATCACCGAGTGCAGCTTGACGAAGGCCTTGTAGACCCCCTTCAGGGCGTAGTCGGCGGCGAAGCGGCCCAGCAGGCGGGCCCCCTGCTTGTCCCCGCCGTAGAACAGCTCGCACATGGCCGCGGTGGGGTCCAGGTAGCCCTCCTTGATGGGGTACCAGTCGGAGACCATCACCTGGCCCTGGTAGATCCTCTGGCTCTCGGTCGACAGGGAGTTCTTCCACTTCTCCAGCCCGGCGGCCCCGAACTGCTGCTCGATGAACTTGGGCAGGGTGACGATGGCGGTGCCCTTGACCTTCATATGATGCTCCCAATCATTCTTGACGGGTTTCAGATGGCTGCGGAATCGTAAATCTAAAAAAGATAGCTGATGCCGCCGTTGGCCACGGTGGTCTTCCACTCTCCGGGCGTTAAAAGATGGCTGTCCATCAGTGAAAGGGTTGCGCCCCACGGCCCGAAATACCTGGTCAATCCGCCGGTGAGGAAGTATTGACTGTTGTCCCCCGGGTTCAGATACTGGGAACGAACGCGGTAATCACGAACCGTGAAAAAACCGGCCCGGTAATCGGTGTCCCCTTTGCGATATTCGAACCCCAGATGAAGGTCGTTGCGATCCTTTAGACTGCTGATAATGTCCGGGACAAATGAGTGTTCGAAATCCGCCAGAAACGAGCAGGGCGAGCCAGCAGGACGGTATTCGACACCAAACCGGATGGTCGAAGGTTCGTGATGCCGAAAAGTCCATTTCATATCGTAATCGTCGGTGTATGAGCTTGGCCAGAGGGTGTCGGAGAAGGGAATTACCCCGCCTCCGTCTGTAAAAATTCCAGTTTCGGTGACGCTGTGGTCTATGCCTTGCCGATAGGCCAGGCCCAGGGAAATGGCCCGGTTCGCCCGGTAGACTGCCCCTGCCCGAGGAAGGATCTCCCAAAAGTCGGCTGCTGCTTCGTAGAACCCAATATTCTTTTTCCGATGGCAACGATTTCCCTCCAACCCAAAACCCAATTGAATCCGATCGTTGAACCTGATGGAGGCCGGAAGGTAGACGGTTGTCTTCCGAATAGATTCTTTCGGCGAATACGTGCCGATGATATTGCCGTACTCGTCAAGATATGCGAAGGGGCCTGCATCGAAAACGTAGCTTTTGGCGTCGTAGACAAAACAGCCGATCTGTATTTTATCGTTAAGAGATCTTCCCATGCTCAACACCCCGCAGGGATGGAGCGCCTTTAGCTCCATTCCGCCTATATAATCCCTAAGCCACGGCAGGTTGCTCTTGTAAGCATATCCGGCGAACGCCTGCCATCCGGCGATGTTGGCCATCGAGGCCGGATTTATTATGGCCAAAGCCAGTTCTCCCTCGCTGGCTACGCCGGTATACCCGCGACCGCCCGCCTGCAGGGCCATCCGGTTGTCGGCGTAGAAGTCCCAGAAACAGGAGAACATCAAATCCTCCGTCTGGGCCTGGCTTTGCCCCGAGCAAGTTGCCAAAGAGATGATGGCAAGTATTACAGCCGATGTTGTCTTCATGATATTATTGTTCCACATGGATCCCTGGCTGGCGCGTAGCCTTGATTCAGCGGTATTCCTTGGAGACTATGGTGATCCGGCCGGGGTAGGCGATCTCCCCCAGCGGGGTGCTCACCCGGGGCTGGGCGTCGATGGCCAGCCGCCCGATGTCGCTCTGGGCCCCGCCCAGGGCCAGGGCCAGGTTCAGCAGGTCCTGGTAGCCCTTCTCGCTGAAGAACTCCCGCAGGTCCAGGCTGATCTCCAGCGGGATGACAGTGGCCTGCCCGGTGCCGGGGATCTCGATGGGCTCCTTTATGTTTCCGGCCACGGTCGGCTGGTCGTCTATCAGCAGGCGCCATTCGAAGCTGGTCAAGGTGGAGGCGGTCTGGGGGGCCCCGCCGGTGCCGTCGTTGGGGTTGCGGGCCTCGACGTTCAGCACGAAGCTGGCCGGCAGTTTTTTGCTGTTGTAGGCGGCCAGCAGGTTGATGCCGTCCATCATCGAGAAATCGATCAGGCTCCGCTTGGCGGACAGGGGGATCCCCGACAGGGCGAAGCCGGAGACCCCGGACACCCGGAAGGTCAGCCGCTGGAGGTTGGCCATCATGCCGGCCATGGTGGAGAGGGTGGCGCAGCCCGGAATCAGGGCGGCCAGCAGCAGCAGGGCGGCCGCCAGGCGGAAGGATCGGCTATGCATCTTTAATTACCTTCTTCGGTTTTATCACCTCCCGGGCCAGGGCCAGGTAGCTCTGGGCCCCGGTGGAGTTGACGTCGTATAATATGATGGGCTTGCCGTGGGAGGGGGCCTCGGCGATGCGGACGCTGCGGGCGATGGGGGTGGAGTAGACCTTGTCCGGGAAGTGCTGGCGGACCTCGCCGGCCACCTGGCGGGCCAGGTTCAGCCGCTCGTCGTACATGGTCAGCAATATGCCCTCGATCTCCAGCCCGGGGTTGAGGCCCCCCCGCACCAGGTCGATGGTGTTGAGCAGCTCGCTCAAGCCCTCCAGGGCGTAGTACTCGGCCTGGATGGGGATCAGCACCGCGTCGGCCGCGGCCAGGGCGTTGACGGTCAGCAGGCCCAGGGAGGGCGGGCAGTCGATCAGGATGTACTGGTATTTCTGGCGCAGAGGCTCCAGGTGCGGCTTGAGGAGGCTCTCCCGGCCCTCGGCCTCCACCATCTCCACCTCGGCCCCGGCCAGGTCGCGCTGGGAGGGGGCCAGCTGCAGCTTCTCCAGCGGGGTGGGCAGCAATATCTCCGGCAGGGGGACGCCGTTCAGCAGCACGTCGTAGATGCCGGAGGCCACCGAGGACTTCTCGACGCCCAAGCCGCTGGTGGCGTTGGCCTGGGGGTCGATGTCCACCAGCAGGGTGGGCTTCTCCAGCACGGCCAGCGAGGCCGCCAGGTTGATGGAGGTGGTGGTCTTGCCCACCCCCCCTTTTTGGTTGACCAGGGCGATGATGCGGGACATCCCGTCTCCCAATCGGTTGTGGAATTGGCGCCGGCCCGGCCGGCAAACCATTATGATAATATAGCTTCCGGGGCTTTGTCAAGGAAAACATCACAGGGCCAACCGGGACAGATTTTGGCTCACCCCCGTTCGGTCAGAAACACCCCCAGGGCCACCACCGCCGCCCCGAAAACGAAGCCCGGGGTCACCCGCTCCCCCAGCAGCAGCCAGGCCAAAAGGGCGGCGAACACCGGCTGGAGGTTGGAGACCACCGCCACCTTGCTGGCCTCCACCCGGGCCAGGGCCCAGTTCCAGGTCAGGTAGCCCAGCACCGAGGTCAGCAGGGCCAGGTACAGCACCGAGGAGATCCCGGCCCAGCCCACCGCCCGGTAATTCTGGGACAGGGCGGAGTGGAGCCCGATGGGCAGGAACAGGATCGAGCCCAGCATCAGCGAATAGCCGGTCACCTGCAGCGGCTGATAGCGGGCCAGCAGCCGCTTGCCCAAAATGGTGTATAGCGACCAGGCCAGCACCGCCCCGAAGATCAGCAGGTCACCCTTCAGGGTCTGGCCGGAGAGGTCGAACCCCCTCTCGAACAGCACCAGCAGGACCCCGGCGAAGCCCAGGGCGATGCCGGATATCTTCAGGGCCGAGGGCCTCTCCTTGAGCCACAGACAGGACAGGCACAGCACCATGATGGGGGTGGCGGCATAGAGCAGGGCGCCGTGGGCCGCCAGGGTGAACTTCATGCCGTAGAGGAACAGCCCCTGGTTGAGGGGCACTGCCAGCAGGGCCAGCCAGAGGAAGGCCGGCCGGTCGGCCCG
>CALGNM010000106.1 GCA_937958665.1 uncultured bacterium
AGATCGTATTCGGTGACTGGAGTTCAGACGTGTGCTCTTCCGATCTGCTGATCATGGTGGTCAGGCTGGTGCTGGTTTCCATCGTTTTGATAAGCATCCTCAACGTCATGATGATGTCGGTTTATGAGCGGATCGGGGAGATTGGCACCATCGCTTCCATCGGAACCCCGCCCTCGAAAATCCTGGCCCTTTTCCTGACCGAAGGCTTCCTGCTTGGCTTTTTCAGCGCCTTGGCCGGGATATTATTCGGAACTGGGCTTCTGATGATAGTGGCGGCGGCGAAGCTGAACTTTGTTTTCGGGATGATGAAGCTCTCCCTTTCACCGCAGATACCCACGGCGGAAATAATATCGTCCTTGATCATAGTGGTCGTTATAGCCACCCTGGCCAGCCTGCAGCCGGCGCTTAAAGCGTCCAAGATGGAACCGGTGGAAGCATTAAGGCACGTATAACCAGAAAGGAATTCCAATGAAAAGAATGCTGTTATTATTGCCGCTGTTGTCGGCATCCGTTTTAGGGCAGGCTCTGGCCCAAGACGGCAACCAGCTGCTGAAGAGGATCGACGAAAAACTGATGCCGGAAAGCTACGAGTCCTACCGGAAACTAATCAACACCGAGCCCAACGGGCGGAAAAAGGAGTTCGTATTTTTCACGGCCAAGAAGGGGAAGGACAAGGTGGCGATGCTGTATCTTTCCCCGGCCAGCGAAAAGGGCCGCACCACCCTGCGGCTGGGCGACAACATGTGGCTGTATATACCCAATGTGGGCAAACCGATACGCATAACCAGCCTGCAATCCATCACCGGAGGGGTTTTCAACAACGCCGACATCATGCAGGTCGACTATAACGAAGAATACGATGTCGAAAAGGCGGAGGAGACGGAGTCTGAATACATCCTGTCTCTGAAGGCCAAGAACAAAACCGTGGCCTACGACAAGCTGAAGATGTGGGCCTCCAAGGATGAAATACTGAAGAAAGTGGAGTGCTATTCCACCAGCGGCATGCTGATAAAAACCCTGGAATTCAAAGAACTTAAGGATTTCGGCCAGGGGGTGGTGCGGCCTTCGGTCATCGAGACGCACAGCCCTCTTTATAAGGGCTATCTTTCAACCATGATCTTTTCCCAGGTAAAACCCAGGACCTTCAAGGAGGAGGTGTTTACCATTAACTACATGTCCCGGCTTGAGGGGCTAAGAAAATGAGGGCCTTGACGGGGTTGCTTTGCCTGCTGCTGGTTGGCGCGTTTGCCCGGGCCGATGATACTGTTTTTGAGATTCCTCCGGCGGAACCACCTAAAGAAGCCCTGGAATTGAGTGGCAATCTCGATGCCAGATATTTGCTGGTAAAAAGCAGGAAAGGGTCTTCGCTGTATGCCCTGCAGTATTACAGCCGGCCGTTATCCGATGTCCTGTCATCGTACCGGTCTGACCTCTATGTGAACGGTGACTACCAGACCGGAGATGTCGTGGTTCATCTGAAGACCTATTCGAGGTATTACGGCAGCAGCCAGGCGGAATTTGACCTGCATGAGCTGTATGGGAATGTAAGCATGTATGGCACCTCTTTCCTGCTGCTGGGGCAAAAAATGTACAACTGGGGCAAGGGTTACGCCTTCAACCCGGTGGGTTATGTCAACCCTAAAAAAGATCCGGAGAATCCCGAGCAGGCTCAAACCGGCCTTCTGTCAATGAATTACCAGTATACCAAAAGTTTTTCTGGAAAGGCGCTCGATAACATATCTGTAGATCTGATCCTGGCCCCTTCGGCGAACACCGTCAATGGCAAAGTGGCTGAAGTGGTAAACACCGACATCGCTGGGAAGATGTATCTGCTGTTGTGGAACACTGATATCGACCTGATGGGATATCACAGCCGGGTGAATCCCCGGAGGTTTGGGTTTGATTTTTCCCGGAATGTTATCCCCAGCCTGGAGATCCACGGCGAATTCAGCCGTTTCGCCGGCCAACCAAGGCATTTTATCCTGAACGACACGCTTCAGACGGAAGATATCGGAGGTTCATCTTATCTATTGGGGTTCAGATGGCTGAACAGGTGGAATATCACCACTATCGGGGAGTATTACCAGAATGCGGCCGGCTTGAGCAAAGCTGAATTTGAGCGGTATCAGGAATTTTTAGATAGGGCTGTGACCTCGGGCGATGATATAGAGATCTCCGGTGCCCTAAACGCCAGTAGAACATATTTTAGCAACCCGAATCTGATGCGGGAGTACCTGTATCTCAAGGCCTCGTGGCAGGAGCCGTTCAATATGTTGTATTTTACACCCGCCGTACAGTTGCTTTATAACCTTGACGATCAAAGCTATTCTGCCGGTCTGCCGGTCAGCTACAAGCCGATAACCAACCTAGAGTTTGTGCTTTGGCCGGTTGTTTTTGCCGGGGGACCGGACACCGAATACGGCAGCAAGCAGTATCAAGCCAAGGCTGAATTTTGGGCCAGATTTTATTTTTAGCAAGCTTGACTCCCTTGGATTCTTTTGGCTGCCAAAAGCGGCTGCCCGGGTATTTTTGTGAACCATTTTCAAACAATTAGCAACTTATGTATATTCTGATTGTTATAACGGTTGTTGCATTGCTGGCTTCGTTTTGGGCCGATCGGGGAAAGACCCTGAAAGGCCTGAAGAAAAGCCTCAACATGTTATTGGGCATATTGCCGATGTTGCTGAACGTCCTGATCCTGGTGAGTATCGTACTCTACCTGGTTCCCAAGGAGACGCTGGTTCAATGGCTGGGGGCTAACTCCGGGCTGGCCGGTTACGCCGTTGCCGCGATAATAGGTTCGATAGCGCTTATCCCCGGCTTTGTGGCCTTCCCGCTGGCCGCTCTGCTGCTGAAGAGCGGGGTGGGCTATGCTGTAACGGCGGTATTCATTACCACCCTGATGATGGTGGGCATTCTGACCCTGCCGGTGGAGATAAAATATTTCGGACGGAAAGTAGCCTTGATGCGAAATGCCTTAAGCCTGGCTGGAGCGTTGCTGGTCGGTCTGCTGATAAGGGTGTTCATGTGAGAAAGTTGATCCAAAAAATAGGTCTGGGCGAATATCTGTTGGTGGTCATGTTCGGCCTAGTGCTTCTAATATCCCGCTTTACCGGCTGGTCCTTGGGCCTGGGCGCGGGGAAGAACTTCTGGTCGTTCTTTTCCGAGATGATTGCCTTTTTGCCGCTGATGTTCATCCTGATAGGTTTGGTAGATGTTTGGGTGCCAAACAACAAAATAGAAAAGCATATCGGTCCCGGGTCGGGCATCATGGGAACTTTCTGGATCGTTCTGCTGGCCATGCTGCAGGCCGGACCCCTTTACGGGGCCTTCCCGGTGGCCTACCTGTTATCGAAAAAGGGTTGCAGCATCAAGAATGTCTTCATTTACTTGGGGGCTTTTTCCACCCTGAAGATACCGATGCTGGCCTTCGAGATTGGGTTTTTGGGTTTCAAGTTCTCTTTGCTGAGAACGCTGTTTACCCTGCCGGTGTTCATCGGAATAGGTTATATTATGGAATGGTACTTTAAGGACCGGGAATTTACCATCGATCTACCGGCTTACGGCAAACTATAGACAAGGAGATATCCTCTGTGTTTTATAACCGTGATTTTGGCAACCTATCCCGTAAAATTGAGGTAATGGTAAAGGAAAACATGCCGGTTGAACAAAGGTTGCCGGTTATAACCGATATTCTCTGGGAGGGGTTAAAGGACCAGGGACTGGCTTGGGTGGGATTCTACAAGATCGCCGAGGATGAAAAGGAGATGTTGCTGGAGATCGGAAGAGCGTCGTGTAGGGAAAGAGTGTAGATCTTGGTGGTCGCC
>CALGNM010000107.1 GCA_937958665.1 uncultured bacterium
TACGGCGACCACCGAGATCTACACTCTTTCCCTACACGACGCTCTTCCGATCGTGCAGGACATTGTCCCGGTGCCCCTGGCCCCGGAATACCTGTCCGGTTTGATCAACCTGCGGGGGGAGATCACCACCGTCATGGACCTTCGTAAACGGCTGCAGCTTAAGAGCATTACATCGGGGCCAGACGTGGTGATCATAATCGTGGAGCACAACCAGGAGACGGCCGGACTGGTGGTGGACCGGGTGGAGAGCGTGGAGCCGGTGCGTTCCCAGCCCAAGGAATTGCCGGAGAATATAGCCCGGTCGGCCAACGGGAGGTTCTACGACAAGGTCATCGATATCAACCGGGAGAAAATCATAATATTAAACCTGGATAAATTATTATCTGTGGAGGAGGTCAAATGAGTCGCAGGGTTTTAGTGGTGGACGATGCCATCTTCATGAGGACCATGATCTCGGACATCCTGAAGAAGGGGGAGTTCGAGGTCTGCGGGGAGGGGGCCACCGGGGCCGAGGCGGTGGAGCAGTATCAGAAGCTGAAGCCCGACCTGGTGATCATGGACATCATCATGCCCGACATGGGCGGCATCGAGGCGGTCAAGGCCATCATGCAGATCGACCCCAACGCCAGGATTCTGATGTGCAGCGCCATGGGCCAGCAGGCCCTGGTGGTGGAGGCCATCCAGGCCGGAGCCCGAGATTTCGTGGTCAAGCCCTTCCAGCCCTCCCGGGTGCTGGAGGCCGCCCAGCGGGCCCTGAAGTAGCGCTCAATCCTGAGGGGTAATGCCCTGAACCCGTAAGCCCGGGGCATTTCGGGCTTGGGCCAGGGGCCTGCCAATGGATACCGCCAAATACATAAACCTGTTCGTGGCCGAGACCAGGGAACACCTGGTGGCCCTGAACCAGGCCCTGCTGGCCCTGGAGAAGAATCCGGAAGACGGCCCCCGCCTGGACGAGATCTTCCGGTCCATGCACACCGTCAAGGGGATGGCGGCCTCGATCGGCCTGGACTTCATCGCCGACCTCACCCACCGGGGGGAGGACCTGCTGGACCGGATGCGCAAGCGCCAGTCGGCCGCCGCCGGACCCGAGATCGACACCATCTTCGCGGTGCTGGACTTCCTGGAGGAGGCGGTGGGCCTGGTGGCCTCCGGGCAGCAGCCGGGCCAGGAGCTGCTCCAGCGGAGCCGGGAGCTGGGCGAACGGATCGCATCCCTGACCGAAGCCAAGGAGTCCGCCGGTCCGGCCAAGGTCTCTATCGAGGGGGGCTGCGATTTCAAACGGATCCGCCCCCTGATGGCCGAGGGCAGCCGGATCTACAAGATCAGAATCCTGCTGGAGCAGGACGTCTCCCTGAAGTCGGCCCGGGCCTTCCTGATATTGCACACCCTGGAGCGGGACGGGAAGATAGCCTACACCGTCCCGGAGCGGCACGACCTGGAGGCCGAGCGCTTCGACCGGGGATTTTCCATATTTTTGGTCTCCTCCCAGCCCGACCCCCAGACGGTCAAGGAGTCCATCTCCTCGGCCGAGATCGAGGACATCCAGATCGAGGAGCTGCGCGAGGAGAGCGCCGAGCAGGCGTTGGAGCGGAAGACCATCGGGGCCTTCGTCCAGCTGGCCCAGGAGAAGGCCAAGGACGTCAAGGTCAGCGTGGCCCGGCTGGACAGCCTGATGAACCTGGTGGGGGAGCTGGTGGTGTGGCGGGAGCGGCTGAAGCAACTGGCCCTGCAGAACGGGGATCCCTCCATCCAGGACGGGGTGGACAAGATCGCCCTGATCGCCTCCGACCTCCAGCAGGAGGTGCTGACCGCCCGGTTGGTCCCGATGTCCGAGGTGCTGGACCGCTTCCCACGGGTGGTGCGGGATGCCGCCAAGGGCCTGGGCAAGGAGATCGACTTCCAGGTCAGCGGCCGGGAGCTGGAGATGGACCGCTCCATCCTGCAGATGCTGTCCGAGCCCATCATCCACTTGTTAAGGAACTCGGTGGACCACGGGGTGGAGATGCCCCAGCAGCGCAAGCAGGCCGGCAAGTCCCAGGTGGGGACCATCACCCTGTCGGCCTCCAAGCAGAAGGACCAGGTGCTGATCCGGGTGGCCGACGACGGCAAGGGCTTCGACGCTGAAAGGATCCGGCGCAAGGTGATCGATAATGGCTACCTGTCGGCCGACCAGGCATCCGCCCTGTCCGAGCCGCAGCTTTACGAATATCTGTTGCTGCCGGGGTTCTCCACCGCCGATAAGGTCAGCGACCTGTCCGGACGGGGGGTGGGGCTGGACGTGGTCAAGCGGAGGATAGAGGACATGGGGGGCAGTTTCTCCATGGAGAGCCGACCCGGCCAGGGCTCATCCTTCAGCATCACCGTTCCCTTGAGCCTGGCCATCATCCGGACCCTGCTGATCTCGGCCGATCAGCAGACCTACGCCGTGCCCATCGCCCAGGTCAAGGAGACCACCAGCATCCGGGCCAAGTCGGTCCGGACCCTGCAGGGCCGGAGGATGCTGCAGTTCCGCAACCGGGTGATACCCCTGGTCAGCCTGTCCCGGGCCATCGGCCTGACCCGGGAGTCCGAGCCGGACGAGGGGCCGGCCCTGATCGTGGACCGCCACGGGTCGGAGCTGGCCCTGCTGTTCGACCGGATGATAGGCCAGCAGGAGATCGTGGTCAAGCCGCTGTCCCGGTTCCTGAAGGGGCAAAAATACTTCAGCGGCACCACCATCAGCCGGGAGGGACGCCCCATGCTGATTCTGGACCTCAACAACATCACCTTATAGGCCGGGTTCAAACACCGACCGACATTTAGGGAGCAAATGATATGGAACTGAAGGACCTCAAGGAGATCCAACTGGACGCCCTGAAGGAGGTGGCCAACATCGGGGCCTGCCACGCCGCCACCGCCCTCTCCGAGCTGACCAACGAGAAGGTGCTGGTCAACGTGCCGGTGATCCGGATCAACCCCATCGAGGAAATCTTCAACATGGCGGCCAAGCCCAGCGAGGTGGTGGCCGGGGTGCTGATCTACTTCCTGGGCGACATGACCGGCCGGACCCTGCTGATGTTCCCCCAGGAGGCCGCCTGGCACCTGACCGACTGCCTGCTGCGGCGACCGGTGGGGACCACTACCGGGATCGGTGAGTTGGAGGAGTCGGCCCTCAAGGAGGTCTCCAACGTGCTGACCTGCGCCTACATGAACGCCCTGGGCGACCTGCTGAGCCTGGTGGTGGTGCCCTCGGTGCCCAGCATGACGGTGGACATGGCCTCGGCGGTGCTGGATGCGGTATCCCTGGACTTCGGGAACGACAAGGACCTGGTGGTCTGCATCGAGACCGAGTTCCGCTTTGTGGAGAAGAACACGGTGCTGCACGGCTATTTCCTGCTGCTGCCCGACCCCGATTCCCTGGAGGTGATCCTGAAGGCCGTCCATCTGGGGTAGCCCGGCCGCCGTCAACCAAACAGAAACGTAAGATTTCGCCGCCCATGGAAACTGCCGAAGAGAAAACCCCGCCCTCAGTCAGCCCCGAGGAACAGAACATCCTGAGGAGCTTCCGGAGCCGGATCGACGCCCGGGACGCCTCGGCCCACAACAACCTGGGGGTGGTCTACTTCAACAAGGGGATGTACGCCGAGGCCATCGAAGTGCTGCAGATGGCCCTGGAGATCGATCCTCACAACGTGCTGGCCCGGAGCAACCTGGAGGTGGTGTACCGCAAGAGCGGGTTCTACCAGAACGAAATCCTGCAGGCCGAGCAGTCGCTCAAGGAGCGGCCCGACGCCGCCGGACACTTCCGGCTGGCCGAGGCCCTGCGCAACACCGGGCAGTACCAGTCGGCCATCGCCAGCTACCGGAAGGCGGCCGAGCTGAAGCCCGACGACATGCTGGCCCGCCTGTACCTGGGGCTGACCCTCAAGCAGCAGGGCCAGTTCAACGAGGCGGTGGAGGTCTACAAGGAGGCCCTCAAGCTGGAGCCCGACTCCTACGTGGTCCACACCGCCCTGGGGGAGATCTATTACAACCTGGGCCTGCTGGACCAGTCGATCAGCGAGCTGGAGCGGGCCATTGCCATCAACCCCGACGGCTCCGAGGCCCACTTCCTGCTGGGATTCACCTACGGGGAGAAGGGCCTGTTGGAGAAAGCCATCGAGGAGTCCCGCCAGGCCATCGCCCTCAACCCCAACTACTCCAAGGCCCAGGCCAACCTGGGCATCGACTACTACAGCCAGGACCTGCTGACCGAGATCAAGCGGCACTCCGACAGCCAGGTGCAGGTGGCTCCGGACGGCTTCATGACCCACTACAACCTGGGGGTGGGCTTCCGGCGCAAGGGGCTGTTCAAGCAGGCCCTCAAGGAGTTCGAGCAGGCCCTGTCCCTGGAGGGCGAGAACCGCATCGTCCACAAGGAGGTGGGCGAGATCTACCTGTTCATGGGCCAGAACCAGCAGGCCATCGCCTCCTACCAGAAGGCCCTGGAGTTCGACCCCCACAACGCCAAGCTCTACAACGATATCGGGCTGGCCTATCACCGGATGGGCTCCTCGGGCCAGGCGGTCAAGTGGTACCAGCGGGCCCTGGAGGCCGACCCGGGATACGTGGTCAGCTACAACAACCTGGGGATCGCCTACGTCTACCAGGACAAGCAGGAGCTGGCCGAGCAGACCTTCCGGCAGGCCATCCAGACCATGCCCCAGTACGGCGACGCCCACTTCAACCTGGGGCTGCTGTACGCCAAACAGGGCAAGGACCAGCAGGCCATGGAGGAATACCAGGAGGTGCTGAAGCTCAACCGGGACTCGGCCCTGGCCCACAACAACATCGGGCTGCTGTACCTGAAGCAGAAAAAATACCCCGAGGCGGTGGCCCAGTTCGAGCACTGCATCAAGCTGGACTCCGACTTCGCCGAGGCCCACTACAACCTGGGATTCGCCCTGGCGGCCCAGGAGAAGTACCAGGAGTCGCTGGCCGCCACCAAGATCGGAAGAGCGTCGTGTAGGGAAAGAGTGTAGATCTCGGTG
>CALGNM010000108.1 GCA_937958665.1 uncultured bacterium
CCACCGAGATCTACACTCTTTCCCTACACGACGCTCTTCCGATCTCGGAGGCCAGCTGGTAGGAGATGGTGGTGGCGCTGGTGAAGGGATTGGGCCGGGCCTGGTGCAGCAGTATCGGGCTGGCCAGGGCCAGCTCGGCGGGCTCGTCCTCCACCTTGTAGAAGGCCGGCACCCCGAACCACACCAGGGTCCGGGCGATGAACTCGGTGCGGGATAGCTTGCCGGCGCTGTTGGAGGCCACCGCCTCCAGGGGCACCGAGGTGAACACCGTCCGGTACACCGAGGTGGAGCAGCGGATGACGCTGGAGCCGCCGATGGTCCGGAACTGGTAGACCGACTCGGCCCCGGGCAGTGGCAGCATCCGGTCGATGGAGCGCCAGTTGCCGGCGGTGCCGGTGGTCATGATGTACAGGCTGTCGATGATGCCGTGGCTGATGGGCGGTGCCACCTGGCCGATGGAGTTGATGTTGGCGGCCGCCACGTTGCTGATGTCAAAGTCGGCCTTGAGGTAGCTGTTGTAGAACAGGGCGGTGTCGCTGAGGTTCTGGCCCAGATTCTTGGAGGACAGCAGCAGCTGGCCGCCGTTGTCCAGGAAGGCCGCCAGCGCTTCGCGCTCGCCCTGGGTCAGGGTGGTCAGGCTGTCGTCCCCGGTGAACCAAACCAGGATGTTAAAGTTGCCCAGCTGGTCCAGCACATCGGCCTTGCGGTTGTCCCAGTAGCCGTAGAGCACGCCGGTGGTGTCCATGCAGCTGGTGTAGTACCCGCCGTAGTTGTTGGACGGCAGGGCATCGTTGACCAGCAGGATTTTGTGGTCATGCTGTCCCACGAAGAAATGCCAGGGGGTCTCCTGACCGCCGGCCGGGAAGTACCCGGCGTTCCAGATGGGGTTGCCGGCCTCGTTCAGCGCCCCGTCCCGGGCGCTGACGAAGTACTGGACCATGGTGCCGGGATACTGGGGAGGAATCGAGGCCCGGTACTCGTTGGGGCTGCCGGTGGGCGACATCGGCAGGTAGATCCAGGAGGTGTCCCCGCTGAAGGGCTTGACCCGGTAATAGAGCCGCATCTGGGAGATGCCCGAGGTGTCGGTGGCGGTGGCGGTCACCGGGAAGGGCCCGGTGAACGAGGTGTCGGGCCAAACGGTGCCGCCGGCCACCACCGGCGGAGTCAGGTCATAGATGCGGAACTCGTTGTTTACCAGCGGGGCAGTCAGCGGCTGATAGCTGTAGTTGCCGGTCAGGTCGTCGCCGGCCTTGATGTGCCAGGTGACCGTCACCGGGTTGATCACCGGGTACTGCTGGGTTGGAATGGTGTAGTGGTAAACCGTTCCGGAGACGCTGTCCCGGGGATAGGGCATCCAGGTGGAGGTGCCGTTGTCGAATACCCATAGGGAATCGTTGGCGATGCCCCCCTCGCTCTTGAAACTGGTCCACACTGGGAAGGGCCCCAGACTCTGGGTGCTGGCCTGGTTGCTGGAATTGTAGGCCCAGGGGTCGATGATCCGGAAGTGGTTCATGGTGTCGCGTTTGGTGGGATACTGGGCCCAGTTCCCCATGGTGTCGTAGGCGGCCATGAACCAACTGACATCGATCGGGGTCTGGGAGTTGCCGCCGTGGCGGGGGATGCTGTAATAGTAGAAGTTGTCGGCCCCCAGACTGTCGCGGAAGTAGGTGTTGCCGCCCTCGATGTCGCTGTAGACATAGTCCCCCACCACCGAATCGCCGTAGGCGGTGGTCAGATTGGTTTTCACTACGAACGGCCCGGTGTAGAAGGTATCCCGCAGGGCGCCGACGTTGCTGTAGGCCGGCGAATAGAACTTGTAGGTGAAGCTGTAATAGCCGTTGGGGCTGGGATCCTCGACATAGTTGCTGAAGTTGTCCTCGGCGTAGATGCTGTAGCCCACCTTGACAGGGGTTTCCAGGCCCATCGGGACCGCCGGGATATCAAAGTAGAAGGTATCACCCACCTGGGTGTATTCCTCGATCCAGTTGTCGTTGGGATCGCCCCAGCTGTTGTAGGGCCAGTACCAGGGGCCGTCGGTGGGGTTGAAGTAGAAGGCCAGGGCGGCGTAGCCCACTCCATCAGCCCCCTTGATCACCGTCCGGACGTTGTAGGGGCCTGAGAAGGCGGTATCGGGCCAAATGGTGGTCAGGGTGATGGACGGGGCGACGGCCTGGGCCGAGGCGGCCGCCATCAACAGGACGGCGATCAGCAGTATATGTTTTCTCATCTTGCCTCTCCTTACTTAACCAGGTTTAATCGTTTGGTCTGGGCGAACCTCCGCCCGTCGGCCCCGGCGGCCTCCATCCGGTAGAAGTAGATGCCGTTGGCCGCCGCCTGGCCGGCCTGGTCGCGTCCATTCCAGGAAACGCTGTGATGCCCGGCCCCGGCCTGGCCGTCGGCCAGGATTTTAACCAGCTGGCCGGTGATGTTGTAGACCGAAAGCTTCACTCGGCTGGCCACCGGCAGCGAGAAGCTGATGCTGGTGCTGCCGCCGAAGGGGTTGGGGCTGTTCTGGCCCAGGGCGAAGAACCTGGGGGCTGCAACCAATGGCTCGCCCTCGGTCCCGCTCTTCCAGTCGGTGGCTTGCAGGTACACCCAGGGCGAGAGGGCGCTCTGGTTGGCCGGCACCTTGTCGTCGTAGGCTGTCACCGCATAGTGGTAGATGGCCCCCGGGGTGATGGCGGTATCCACGAAGGAGGTGGCGGTGGTGCTGCCCAGCTTCACCCAGAACGGCATCCCGGTCTGCAGGGCCCGGTAGATATTGTATCCCGCCAGGTCAGGCTCGCTGTTGGCGTTCCAGGTGCAGATGACGCTGTCGTAGTCCTGGACCGCCGCCAGCCCGGTGGGCACCGCCGGGGGATCGTACTCCGGGGCCCCCGGCAACAGCCAGCCGATGATCCGGGCGGCCAAAGTGTCCCGCTTGTACTGGGCCGAAACGGCCTCGAAGGGGAAGGCGGTGTAGACGAACTGGTAGCCCTTGCCGGCATCCTGGTAGCGCAGGCCGTTGAAGCTGCCGTCGTCGTTGGCCATGAAGCCCTGAACGTCCACCGCCGGGGTGTCGGGGTTGAGGGTGTAGGCCTTGTAGGGGCTGGTCCAGGGGTATCCCCCGCCGCTGATGGGCTCGTAGAGCAGGGAGTCGGACAGCCCGTCGCCGACGGGATCGCCCGGCACGCCGTAGCCCCAGTAGGTGACGTTGGGGGACCAGCCGTTCTCCGGGGCCAGGTGCAGGTAGTCGCTCCACAGGTTGGGGTGGGCGGTGGTGTCCAGCTGCTCGCCGTTGGCGAAGAAGTAGTATTGGCCGGACATCCAGAGCTTGCCGCCGTTGTCCAGGTAGGCTTTCAGCAGTTCCTGGTCCCAGGCGGTCAGGGCCTTGTAGCTGGCCGAGACCCGCCCGTCGAAGTTGGAGCCCAGGTTCCAGATCACCAGCGGGTACTGCTCCAGGTAGCCGGGCACCATAGTCTTGTTGTAGCCGATGGTGACCAGGCTATAGCGGTAGCCCAGATTGGCCAAAGCCGACTCCAGGTACTTGGTCCAGGAGTTGTCGGCCAGGTCCACCGCGTTGCCGTCGTTGTCCACCAAGCAGATGGTGCTGGAAGTTGGTAGTGGCTCTTGTGTTTTGCCAGTTATTATAAAGTCATCGATATACAACCCCTCACCGCCAAAATCCTTTTCATCCGTACACACGGATATCCTGACTTGAACTGTTTTGCCAATGAACGTATTTAATTTTACTTCACCGTAATACCGTAACGCTTGTTCAACGTCAACCCAAGATTGTTGGGGGGCCTCGGCTTTATACTGATCCATCCACTCCCATGTAACACCACTATCCGAAGACACTTCTACATCAAAATAATCCCAATCCCTTGTATACTCGCTATATGGGCCAGGATAATCTACCCACATCGAAAAGCTTGCCACACAAGGTTGTGTATTTTGTACTTTACTCAAATCAATTGGCGGCGAAATTAATGCATCAGAATAACCCCACGAATGTTTATAAGTACCTTCTTCACCACTATACCATGAGTGGATAGCGCTTTTGGCCCTATTGGTTGTTTTATGCCAGCTAATCTTTGGTATTTTAACCCCAACCACCCAACCGTTTGTGCCACTTTCTACATCATCGTAAAAAAATGTACCAGCCATGCCACCGGCGCTAATAGTGTCAAGTTGAATATTATCAATATACCAAGCGCCATTATACGGGCCACCGTCCTCGTCGCATTCAGCCCAATCACTAACGGTGGAAAACCTTAATTGAAGGTTTTGACCCTTGTAGGGGGATAAGTCAAAATATACCCTCTGCCAACCGCTGTTAGAGCCGCCCCAACCAGCGACATTATTGTCACCAGAGGTTAAGCCCATATAGTCCCACGCCCTTGAATCTTTTAGATTGTATAATTTATCAGGGGTGTTACGCATTGAGTCGGGGTACAATAAAAACCAATTTGCACCACCATCAACAGTGCCCCATAAGTTTACACAGTCCCAATCATCACCGCCACTTGGGCCCTCAACGCTATAGAAGTGCTGAAAATTTAAGACAACTGTATCAGCCGTTAACGAAGTGAGATCAAAACTGGGTGAATACAAGTACTGGACCCATCCAATACCATACCCAGGGTTAGCTTTGTATTTTGGATCGTATTTCCCACACCACCAAAGATTACCAGAATATGCGCCAATCGGACAATAACTGTCAATATGCCAGTAGGCAGAATCTTGCACTATGATGTCTTTGACAACCCACCCCATTGTGTCGCTCTCGAAATTGTCGAAGAACACCGTGTCCAGGGTGGCCTTGGCCGCCAGGAATTCCGGCCCGCTGATCAGCTTCGGCTTGGGCCGGGGCTTGGCCAGGGCCGATCCGGCCACGGCCACCAGCAGGGCCAGGCAAACCGCCAACCATAATCCACGCTTCATGATAAAACCCCCTTAATGTTTTTGGATTAAAGTTTCATTTTAGGATATTTCGGAATAAAAGTCAAGGTTTCAGCCGGATTTTTTTGCTTGCCGAATCACCAAGCCGCCCGGAGCGGAAAAGCCCCTCCGCCTTCCGCCGGTCCTTGGCAATGGCCCGGGTCAGTTCCTCCAACCCTGAAAACTTTCTCGCCGGCCTCATGAAACGGTGGAAGAACATCTCGGCCCGCTTCCCGGACAGGCGGCGCTCCCCTCCGAAGGCGTGGAACTCCACGGTCCGTCCGGGTCGGCCCAGGGTCAGGCGGCGGCCTACGAAGGCCACCCCCGGCAAACGGCGTCCGTCCGCCGCCAGGCTGGCCGCGTAGACCCCATCCCGGGGCAGCAGCTTGCGGGGATCGTCCGCCTTGAGGTTGGCAGTGGGGAAGCCCAGTTTCCTCCCCAGGCCCAGCCCCCGGACCACCCTCCCCCGGACTGAGTAGGCCCGACCCAGCAGGCGGCCGGCCCTCCCCAGCTTGCCGGCGGCCAGCAGTTCTCTGATTTTTGAACTGCCCACCTTCAGGCCGCCGATCTTCATCAAGGGCGGGACGGACACCCTAAAACCCAGCCAGCGGCCCGCCTCCTCCAGGGCCTCCCGCCCCCCCCGCCGCCCGGCCCCGAACCGGAAGTCGGGGCCGCAGATCACCTCCGAGGCCGCCAGCTTTTCCACCAGCACCCGGCGGATGAACTCCTGGGGGGACAGGGCGGCCACCCGGGGGGAGAACCTCACCACCGCCACCGTCCCCACCCCCAACTTGTCCAGCAGGTCCAGCTTCTCCTCCAGGGTGGTCAGCAGAAAAGGACCGCCTTTACCTAACAGCACCTGCCGGGGATGGGGGTCGAAGGTGATCACCACGCTGTCATGTCCGGCCCTCTTGGCCCGGGCCACCAGCCGCCGGATGATGGCCTGATGCCCCAGGTGCAGGCCGTCGAAAACCCCCAGGGCGGCCACCGCCCCGGGATGCCGGGCGCCGTAATTGTTCAGCCGCTTGATGACCAGCATGTTCTAAAACACCACCTCCGGATGAATTGTCCCCCCTCCGGCCAGCCGGCCCAGGGCCAGCAATCGGCCGCCGTGCCTGATCCGGCAGTAGCCATCCGCTCCACCACATGTTTCGGCCGTAATATCATTGCCGTGGGCCACCCTCCGGGCCGCTTCATCACCAACGGTTATCTCCGGAAGAAAATTAAGGGCTCGGTCCATCTCCATTCCATCGGCCGACGTCAAGGACTCCAAGGAGGCGGAATGCTCCAGGCGGAAATCCCCCACCGCGGTGCGGCACAGCGAGGCCAAGACGCCGCAGGTCCCCAGCCGGTGGCCCAGGTCCCGGGCCAGCGAACGGATGTAGGTGCCCTGGGAGCAGCGCACCCGCAGGGATATCCCGGGGGCGGAATATCCCAAAAGTTCGATGGAATCTATATGGACCCGGCGGGACGGGACCTCGACCTTCTCCCCCTTGCGGGCCCTCTTGTAGGCCTCCTGTCCGCCTATCTTGACGGCCGAGTAGGCCGGCGGTACCTGGATTATCTCCCCGATTAACCCGGCCAGGGCCCTTTCCAACTCCTCCCGACCGATATGGGGGACGGGGCACTCCCTGACCGTGCGGCCCTCCAGGTCGCAGGTGTCGGTCTCCATACCCAAACGGATGGTGGCCAGGTATTCCTTGGGCCGGCCCATAAAAAAGCGGGACAGCCGGGTGGCCTTCCCGGTCAGCACCAGCAGGACCCCGGTGGCCAAGGGGTCCAGCGTCCCGGCATGTCCGGCCTTGCTCTGATGCAGAAGCCGCCGGGCCCTGGCCACCACAGCGAAAGAGGTCATGCCCAACGGCTTGTTCAGGTTGAAGACGGCATCCACCGGGGATCACCCTCCGGACGAGAAGAATTCCACCGCTTGCCGGACCACCCCGGCCTGGTCCAGCCCGGCCAGCTCCAGCAGTTTGGGCCGGGGCCCGGCTTCGATGAATTCATCGGGCAGCGACACCACCCTGATCCGGCAATCCAATCCCCGGGCCGCGGCCAGCTCCATTATCGATGAGCCGAAGCCCCCGCTCCGCACATTCTCCTCCAGGGTCATCACCTTGGGGTGGCGCCCCAGGGCGGCGGCGATCGTTTCGGCGTCCAGGGGCCTGGCCAGCCGGGCATCCAGCACCTCCAGCTCCAGCCCCTGGCCGGATATTTCATCGGCCGCCCGAAGGGCCACCGTGGACATCACCCCGATACCGATCAGCAACCCGTCCCGGCCCCGGCGTAATATCTCCGCCCGGCCCGAGAATTCCCCCGCCTTAAGGTCCACCCCGAAGCCGGCCCCCCGGGGATAGCGGATGGCCACCGGACCATTGGCTGACAGAGCGGCCTGGAGCATGGCGGCCAGCTCCCCCTCGTCCCGGGGAGCCAGCACCGTCAGGTTGGGGATGCAGCCCAGATAGGACAGGTCAAATGGCCCGTGGTGGGTGGGCCCATCCTCGCCCACCAATCCGGCCCGGTCGATGGCCAGTACCACCGGCAGTTTCTGCAGGGCGATGTCATGGATGATCTGGTCGTAGCCCCGTTGCAGGAAGGTGGAGTAGACGGCCACCACCGGCCGCCAGCCTTGCGCCGCCAGGCCGGCGGCGAAGGTCAGGGCATGCTGTTCGGCTATGCCCACGTCGAAGAAGCGGTCGGGAAAAACCTCCCGGAAGCGGTCCAATCCGGTGCCCTCCGGCATGGCGGCGGTGATGGCCACAATCCGGGGATCGGTCTTGGCCTGCTCCACCAGGGCCCGGCCGAAGGCCTCGGTAAAGGTGCAGGGGCCGCCGCAGGACCGGGGGTCGCCGGTCTCGGGGTCAAAGGCCCCCACCCCGTGGAACTTCTCGGCGTTCTCCTCGGCCGGCTCGTAGCCCTTGCCCTTAACGGTCAGCACATGCATCAGGGTGGGGCCGGGGCGGTCCTTGATCCGCCGCAGGATGTCTATCAGGGCGGCCAGGTCGTGCCCGTCGATGGGGCCCTCGTAGTGGTACCCCAGCTCCTCGAAGGTCAGGCCCGGCACGATCAGGTTCTTGAAGCCCTGACGCACCCGCCGGAAGGCCATCCGCAAGGGATGGCCCAGATTCCAGGGGGAGCGGCCCAGCAGGTCCCACAGATTTTTTTCGAACTTGGTGTAGATCGGAAGAGCACACGTCTGAACTCCAGTCACCGAATACGATCTC
>CALGNM010000109.1 GCA_937958665.1 uncultured bacterium
GTATTCGGTGACTGGAGTTCAGACGTGTGCTCTTCCGATCTCCCAGAAGGCCTGGCCCAGTTTGTGGATGGTGCTCAGGTAGTTGGAGGGGTCGGCCAGCTCCTTGTAGGACCCGTTCTGCCAAATAAACAGCCGCCACTTGCTCTTGTCGTAGGGGCCCAGCTCGCCTGCCACCATGTTGAACATGTTCTGGTTGGTGGCATCGGTGGGGATGGAGATCATCTGCCACTGGTCGTGCACCAGGGTGGTCTGGAAATCGTTGCTGGCGAACCGGACCGAGTGGATGTAATACTCTCCGGAGTAACCACCGGAATCCGCCGGCCAGTAGCCATAATTGCCGGCCGAATCATAGGCGGTCACCCGGTACTGGACGCCCTGGGGGTAGATCTTGCTGCCAGGCAAGAAGGCGGTGTACAGGCCCAGCCCGGAGTCGTAAGACAGGTTAATCTGCTCGGGCGCGGCGGTGGCGCTGCCGGCCGGCAGCCAATCCAGGTAGGCCCCGGCAACCATGACATCATCGGAAATGTAGACCCGGAAATCGCCGTTCTGACCGGCATACAGGGGCCAGCCGTTGGTTGCCGGCTCGTAAATGAGCGGGGGCGTCAGGTCGTTCTGGGCTGTGACGAAGCCCCAGGCATAGGCAGCAGCAAAGGTGTTGCCGGCCTCATCGGAGGCGTTCACCGTCAGGCTGTAGTTGGTCATGGGGCTGAAATTGTCGTGGCTCAGCCAGACCGTATCGTTGGTGGCGCTCCACCATTCGCTCCAGCTGCCGGGATTGGGAACGCAGCTGAAGGCCAAGGTCCCCGGGTAGATCGGCTCCGAGAAGGCGATGCACACCGCCTTTTCGGCCGACACCTCAGACTCGCCATTATAGGGCTCGGTCCCGATCACATAGGGCTTGGTGACATCCACCGTGAAGCTGGGTATGCTGTGGTAGCCCGACCAGTTGCCGGCGGTGTCCCGGGCCTCCACTCTCCAGTAATAGGTCCTCTCACCGTAGGTCGTAAGGTCGACGCTGGTTCCGGTGGCGGTTATGTTGAAAAGGTCATGCAGCGGCGAGGTAAAACTTGGCTCGTCGGCTATCTGCAGATGATAGGAATGGGCACCGTCGACCGAAAACCAGGAAAAGCTGACATTATAGTTGTTAAGATAGGCCCCATCGCTGGGAGTGGAGGGGAAAGGCTGGTCCGGCGGGGTCAGGTCCAGGGTCAGTTTGCGCACCGGCGACCACAGCGAGCTATCGCTCAGTGAATTATTGTACGACATGACCCGCCAATAGAAATCCCCCTCAGGAGAAATAGCGACTCCGCCCATCACGGTGTCCAGGTTGGTGGCCGTCATGTAATTTAGGATGTCGATGGTGGAAAAGCTCGGATCGGTGGATACCTGTATCCGATATCTCCCGGCATCCGGCACCGACCTCCAAACAAATGCTGCAGTGGTATTGTTGATAGCTGCATTATTCGGCGGGGAAACCAGCGGCGGAGGATTGGGGGCCAGCGGATGGTAGGCCCAAACACTGTCGCTTAGTTGTCCAGTGCTGGCATTGTTGCCCCCAAAGATATAGATAATCTCGCCCCAGCTGGCAGCCCCAGCCCTCGCCAGAGGCTCGGGCAATGAGTCGCCAAGGGACCAGGTGTTATTCAGCGGGTCATAGATGTCCACCCGGCGGGTGGTTGTGTTGGACATGTCCACCACTCCGCCCATCACGTAAATCTTGTTGTTCACCACAGCCCCGGCCGCCTCCGCCCGGGCCGGGCCGGGCATGGGAGCCCTTGTGGTCCAGGTACCTGGATAGCCGGTGCTGTCATATTCGATCACCGAATTCAAGAGGTTGCTGATCTGGGTCCACCCACCAATTACATAGATGTGAGGCTTGCCATCGGCTCCGATGGCCGTGGCCACCACCGCGCTTCTCCTCCCCTGAGGCATGGCCTTGACGTAGATGGGAGGACCACCCATGGGATCGAGGCGTTCCACTGTGGAATCCGAAAGGGTCCCACCGCCTGTTTCGCCACCCACCGCGTAGAGATATTGGCCATATAGCTTGACCAGTCCATGGTTCATCCTGGGCGACAGTGAATAGCCGGCCAGGGTATCCCAATCATAGATGTACTGGGCGAACTTCATCAGCCGGTTACTTATCCTTGAGCCATCGCTGTCCAAACCTCCGTGGCAGTAGACTGTGTCCTCCACGCTCACCGCCGCCGCCCCGGTCAGGTTGTAGGGCAGAAGGGACAACCCAGCCCAACCGTTTCCGAACAGATAATGGGAAGCAGCATTGGTAGGCCCTCCGGTCATGGTGCCACCGATCACCGCGATTCCGTTGTTGGTGGTTGAGGCGTCACGATAAAAGCTGACGGCAGCGTTCTGCAGCCCGCCGGAATTGGGCAGGTGGTCCACCATCTGATAATACCCGGCCCCGGCCGGCAGGGAGAACGCCACGGCTATGATTATAATAAAAGTCGCTTTTCTCATCTTCGTCCCTCCTTATGGCCGACTGGGTGGTAGTGGTATGCTGGTGTCCACCGGGGTGGTGTCATCGGTCGGAGTGTCGGAGGACCCGCCTCCGGCCAGGGCCGCAGCCGCCCCGCCGGCCGCCAGTACCCCGATCCCCCCCCAGAACCACCACTTCTTGGTCAGAGGTTTCCCCTCGCCCCCGGAGGGCTGATTCTTTAGGGCCTGCTCGTTGACCTTCTTGTCGGACTTCTTGGCCCCGTCGGCCTGGACCGAGGCGGCCAGGGTGTAGGCCACGTTCTTCATCACCACCGTCAGCAACTTGTCGATCTCCCCGGTGTAGTCCTCGGTGACGCTGCGCTCGATCCGCCCGGTGCGGACGTCGATCATCCTCAGGTTGACGGTGTAGGTCTTGCCCACCTTGCCCAGGCTGCCGGAGATGATCTTCTCCACCCCGATCAGCTGGCCCACCTCCACCGCGCAGGCATCGGTGTTGCAGGCCCCGGATTGCTGGAAGCCCTGCTCCCGTAAAATGTCCTGCATTTTGCCCCGTTCCATCACGTCGAAGGTGCCGGTGCGGAACAGCTCGGTGCGCAGGCGGTCCGAGAGGGCCGAGACCTCGGTCTCGGGCACCCCCTTGGGCTCCAGGTCCATGATGGCCGCCGATGTCTTCTTGGCCGTCTGGGCCAGCGAAATGCTGGCCGCCAGCGGCGAAAACATAAGCAGCAGAACCAATATCAGAGAGGTCGCTCTCATGGTGTTTCTCCGTTAAGTTTATCGTTACAATATATGCAGTATAACCTGTAAAATGATAACCTATTGGGTATTGTTAGTCAAGCACAAATATTATAAAAAAACGGGGCCGCTTGTGGCAGCCCCGTCAGGTCCATTCTGGCTCCAGCGGTAGGGCTCGAACCTACAACAACCCGGTTAACAGCCGGGGGCTCTACCATTGAGCTACGCTGGAAAATATTGAAAGGTAATTATATTTTATTTTGTCCCCGGTGTCAAGATGTCTGAGCGGTCGTTGAACCTCGTCTATCTGATAACCACTATCTTCCGGCTGGACTGGTTCCAGCCGGTGGACAGCTGGGCGATGTACAGGCCGCTGGGTACTGGATTTCCCCTGTCATCCTTCAGGTCCCAGATAGCTGGCACCTGGGAGCCCGCTACCACCAGCGGAACCGGGTAAGAGGCCGGCCGGCTGCCCAGGCCCAGGGTCCGGACCAGCCGTCCGTCCAATGAATAGATCCGGATGATGACCCCATAAGAATCCCGGACCAGGTAAAAGCGCAAGAATACCGCTCCCTGGTCCGACCGAACCGGGTTGGGATAGGGATCCAGCAGTTGGTCCTCCTCCGGGAAAGATCGGAAGAGCACACGTCTGAACTCCAGTCACCGAATACGA
>CALGNM010000110.1 GCA_937958665.1 uncultured bacterium
TTTAAGGACTCGGCGCCCACCGAAACCTACACTCTTTCCCTACACGACGCTCTTCCGATCTTGATGTCGCGCATTCCCAAGGGGACCGAGGAGAAGAACCGCAAGGCCATGGAGATAGGGTTTGCCCTGGGCCGGGAAGCCCGGAAATGAGCGGTCAGCAGTCACGGGGAACGGTCCAGCGGACCCTGATGATCATCAAACCCGATGCGGTGGCCCGGGGGCTGATCGGCGAGATTCTGCACCGGGTGGAGCTGGATGGGTTTCAGATAAGCGCCATGAAGATGCTGAAGATGACCGAGGCCCAGGCCAAGGGATTCTATCGGATGCACCGGGGCAAGCCGTTTTACAACCAGCTGGTTAAGTTCATGACCTCCGACCGCTCGGTGTTGTGCGTGCTGGAGAGGGAGAACGCCATCACCAGCCTGCGCCAGTTGGTGGGCAGCACCGACCCCGATCAGGCAGCTTTCGGCACCATCCGCCACGACTATGCCACCGCCACCCGGTTCAACTGCGTCCACGCCTCGGACTCACCGGAATCGGCCCGGCGGGAGGTCCATTTCTTCTTCCGGGACAGCGCTATTGTCCGGATCACCCGGCGCATCAAGCGGATCTACAGCATGCCGTTCGCCCGTCGCTAGGTTGTTCCCGGCTGGCGGCGGTGTCCCGGGGACGGCCATCGTTGGCAACCAAAACCATTCAATACATATAGAGGTGCGCCAGTGGCCAAGGATACCATCGTTTTGTCGCTCAACTGCGGCAGCTCTTCGGTCAAGTACCAGCTTTACAATTGGACCAGCAAGGAGATTATGGCCAAGGGGCTGGTGGAGAGGGTCTGCGCCGAAAGCTCCTTCATCATTCATGAGGTCCCCCACCGCGATCCCCACAAGGCCGAGAGGTCCTGCCCCAATCATGAGGTGGCCATCCAGCTGATCCTGGACACCCTGCTGCACGAGAACCACCCGGTCATATCCGATATCAATCAGATTACTGCGGTGGGCCACCGGGTGGTGCATGGCGGCGAGAAGTTCGCCAAATCGACCCTGGTCACCGAGGAGGTAATCAAAACCTTCGAGGAACTGGCCGCCCTGGCCCCCCTGCACAACCCGCCCAACGTCTTGGGCATCCGGGCCGCCCAGGCTCTGATGCCGAATATCCCCCACGTGGCGGTGATGGACACCGCCTTCCACCAGACTATGCCCAGGACCTCCTATATCTATGCCGTTCCCTACGAGTGGTACGAAAAGTACGGGGTGCGGCGCTACGGGTTCCATGGCACCTCCCACCTCTACGTGGCCAGGCGGGCAGCGGTGATGCTGAAGAAGGACCCGTTCGAGGTCAACCTGATCACCTGTCACATCGGCAATGGCGTCAGTCTGGCGGCCATCCGAAATGGTTGTTCCTATGACACCAGCTTGGGGTTATCCACCATGGAGGGCCTGGTGATGGGCACCCGCTGCGGCGACGTGGATCCGGGGTTAATGCCCTTCATCTGCGGCAAGGAAAAGTTGACCACCCGGGAGGTGGAGTCGATCTACCTCAAGAAGAGCGGGGTGCTGGGCATCTCCGGCAAATACATCGACCGGCGGGACATCGAGAACGCCATGGCCCAGGGGGACGAGCGGGCCCGGCTGGCCTTCGAGATCGAGGCCTATAAGCTGAGGAAATACATCGGGGCCTATTACGCGGCCTTGGGGCACCTGGATGCCATAGTCTTCACCGGGGGTGCCGGAGAGATGGGGCCCCACCTCCGGCAACAGGCGGTGGCCGGCTTGGACGAGATGGGGATCGTGCTGGACCAGGAGCGCAACACGACAGCCAAGAACCGCAACCACGAGTTTGTGATATCGGCCGACGGCTCCCGGGTGAAGATGTTCGTCATTCCCACCGACGAGGAGTTGGTGTTCACCGAGGACGTGGTGGCCATCATCGAGGGGCGCTACGATGTCCATACCAATTTCAAGTACTCCTTCCAGTCCCCGGATTACCGCAACCAGATGCGGGATGAGGCCTATCAGCGGAGTTTGGATGAAAAGAAGGCCAAGCAGTAGCTTGCCAGGCATGGCGCCCTGGGCTGAGGAGGGGATGGGCCGTGCTTAAGATTAGGGTTAAGGAACTGAAGGAGGGGGTCAACCCCTTTCCAATAAAATTTCCGGGAGCCTTAACTGGCCGGCCTGGATTTGAAGACCTGGCCGGAGACCTGCTGGTCGAGAAATGCGGAACCACCCTTAGGCTCAAGGGCTCCCTGCATTTCACCGTCAGGCAGGAATGCTCCCGTTGCCTGAAGGATTACTCGGCCATGGTTGTTCAACCGGTGGAGCTGTTCTATCGTACCGGCAAGCTGGAGGATACCCACCCGGGCAGGGAGGTAGAGCTCAACGCCGATGAAGATCGGAAGAGCACACGTCTGAACTACAGTCACCGACTACGATCTCGTATGC
>CALGNM010000111.1 GCA_937958665.1 uncultured bacterium
TTGTGTTTTTGTTTCAAGCAGAAAACGGCATACGAGATCGTATTCGGTGGCTGGAGTTCAGCCGTGTGCTCTTCCGATCTGGCCCCATGTCAACAATTGAATAGGCTTTAACCTAGGTAGAAACCTCTTTTTTCCCATTATATTCTCCATTTACAAAATGTTCAGGATATGTTTCTGATTGCTGATGTAAAGGAAAGGATGTCATAAAAGGCATGAATGGCATGTATTGGGTAAGTTTAGATATTAACCATGTTACCATTCAGTTAGAACACCCTCTTTTCTCCCTCAGTGCCGCCGCAACTTCACCGTCCCGTCGGTCGATTAGAAATTCACAGCCCCGCGATCAAAGTCCGAGACAGGGCCAGGCCGGAGCCGTTCATCGTGTAGGTAAATGCCGACCGTGCTTCTTTTTCATGATCAGGGCCACCTCGCCGTCCTCGGCGTCGCGGTTGGTATACAGCGATAGGACCACGCAATCCACTTCGTAGCCGCACTTGCGGTAGAACCGGATGGCCGGGACGTTGGTGCTCTGCGTCTCCAAGCTTATGGCCCGGACACCTCCTCGCTCATCCGGTCGATCATCAATTCCCTCACTTTCCTGTTATAATTAGTTTTCTGGCCCGGCCGATTGCCAGTCGAAGCGGGCCAGCCCGGATGGCCCGCCGGCCCACAGGACGCCGCCAGCCGACAAAACCTGGTCCACCCGGTCCTCCAACAACCCGTCCTCCTGTCGGTACACTTGCCACCGGCCGTCGGCCTTGGCCATCCGGGCCAGACCGGCATCGGTGCCCAGCCATATATTCTCGGCGTCCACCGCCAGCGACAGATTGCCCCCCGCCAGATAGCGGCCGGCTGGCTCGATTTTCTCCCAACTTCCGGCGGAACGATCGTAATGCAACAGGGCCCGGGGGGCCAACCACCACAGGTGCTGACCGTCGGCCGCCACCGCCAACAGCTCGCCCTCCATCTCCGGGGGGGCCTCCTGGTAGCGAAGCATCTTCAGGCTGTCCCTACGGTCGATGGCCAGCCCCCCACGGCTGGTGGCCAGGTAGAGGTACCGTCCGTCGGCGGCCAGGCCGTTGACGACCGTCTCCCGCTGGTCCGCCCAGCCCCGCACCCTCCCCGACCTGAGGGGATAAAGGGCCGGTCCGGACCGGGTTCCTATCCACAGGCTATCGCCCACCAGCAGCAGGCAGGTCACCTCATCGTCCGGCAGTCCGTCATAGCCCGAGAGGGTGACGGCAAAATCATCGCCCCGCTTGAGACTGATCACCCCCCGGTCGGTACCGATGAACAGCCGACGGTCGCTCAGGGCCAAGCTGCTGGCCCGGAAGGCCGCCAGGTCCAGATTGAACAGCCGAACGATCTGCTGCCAGGCATCACGATCCTGTTCTACCAGGGTAATCCCGCCCCGTCCGGCCACCCCCAGGACTCCCCGATGCCAGGCCAGCCCGCTGACCCCGGTCCCGGCCAAGAAGCCCCGGGTGACCTGTCGGCGTTGCCGGGTGGTCAGGTCGTAGTGCCACAGGCCCAGGCCGGAATAGGAGGCCCAAACCTGGGGGGAGGCGAATTCCTCAGCGTAAGCGGTCAACCGATGGTAACCGGTCCACAACTCCCACACCGGGTCGGCCAAGACGTATAGCCGGGCGTCCCTTTTCAACCGGTCCGGGTCGGCCGGCCCCTGCCACTCCAAACCGGGCGGGTGAGCGGCCTCCTTCTGGCAGGCGCGGCTCCAACGGTCGCACAGGTAGAACCCGTCGGCTGTCTGGACCCAGACCCCCCCCGGCTCGAAGGCCAGCCTCAGGGCCGGCGATGGCAAATCGATGGGCGGATATTGCATTTCGGAGGCCGGGCGGTAGGGTATCAGTCGCCGATCGTATACAAAATACAGATCGTTGAAGAACTGGTCCCGGGCGGCAAAGCGGAACCCGGCCGGAGGCAGTCGGGCCGATGACAGAAACTCCCACTGTTCGGTCAGCTTGTCGAACCGGGCTCCGGCCGAGGAGGTGAAGACGTAAACATAGCGGGGCTCGGCCACTATGCTCCGGATGTCGTCCTGCAGCGAACCGCTGCCCAGGGAACGGTACTGCCTCCAGGGAGAAGCCCCTCCGACCATGGCCAGGGCCATCCCGGCCAACAGCCAGAACCGGCTGGTTCGTCCCGGCCTCATGGGGAGGGAAAAGTGGTGCTGCCGCTGGGTTGGTAAGACCAACGGAATGTCACCTCGGCGATATTGCTGTCGTTGACCGCCGCCTGGATGATCAGAACCTTGGCGTACTTTCGCCCATCGGCCCGGACCACAACGGTCTGAAATCGGGAGATGCCAGACAGGGAGCCAGAGAACCCGGCGGTGTCGTCCAGGGCCGCCAGGGAATCGAAGTAGGCCCAGGCGGCGGCCGAATCAGAGGATGATTCCAACAGCTTGAAGGCCGAATTGCCGTCGATGGACCAGAAGCGCGGCTGGTGAAGGGAGTCGGACATTACCGGCAGGTCCGGGAACACCTGGCTGGTGTTGGGATAATAGATCACCTGGGCGGTGGCAAAGTAGAACCCGCTGCCCATATAGCCCTGGGGCTTGCGGCTGTCGATGGAGGCGGTGCCGGAGGTGGGATAAACCGGGTCTTCTGGGACCACGATGGTCTGGCTGCCGCAGGAAACCAGGAGCCATAGAATATTTAAGGCCGCCATTATGGTCGCCGGTCCGGAAACAGTCCTCGGCTGGAAACCCTTCATGACGATTGCCCCTTTCGGTGCATTAAGCTTATCTCCCGGTGCCTATGGCAGCTGACCAGATGGTCATTGACCATTCCGGCCGCCTGCATGAAGGCATAGCAGATGGTGGTGCCTGCGAAGCTGAATCCCCGGGCCTGGAGGTCCTTCGACATCTCGTCGGACTGGGGGCTGGAAACCGGGATCTGGCTGGGGGCCCGCCATTTGTTCGGCACCGGTTTGTGCCCCACAAAAGACCAGATGTAGCGGTCGAAGCTGCCAAACTCATCCTGCACCGTCAGGAACGCCCGGGCGTTCTTGATCGCGGCCTCGACCTTCAGCCGGTTGCGGATTATCCCCGGATCGGCCAGCAGCCGCTGGATATCGGGCTGGGTGAAGCGGGCCACCTTTCTGGGGTCGAAGCCCTTGAAGGCCGTTCGAAAGTTTTCCCGTCTATGGAGGATGGTGCTCCAGCTCAGGCCGGCCTGAAAAGCGTCCAGCACCATAAACTCGAACAGCTTCCGGTCGTCGTGCAGCGGAACCCCCCATTCAGTATCGTGGTACTCCACCATCTGGGGGTCATCCTGGGGCCAGGGGCAGGTGCCTTTCATAGCTTCAGGCAGTCACCGGCCAGGAAGGCCAGCAGTTGGGCTCCCCGGGTCAGGACCCTCTCGTCGATGTCGAAACGCGGGTGATGCCAGGGATAGGCGGTAGCCGGCCCGGAGCGGCTGCCCAGCCGCAGGAAAGCCCCCGGAACCTTCTGCAGGAAATAGGCCATGTCCTCTCCGCCCATCATCGGCTCCTCCAGCTCGACCACCGATCTGCCCCCCCAGAGTCCGGCGATGGCCTGCCGGCAGAGATCCACCATCCGGGGATCGTTGTACAGCACCGGGTATCCCCGTTCGTAGCGAAAGTCGGCCTTCAGCCCGTTGGCCCGGGCAATACCCCTTACCATCTGGCCCATCCAGATCGGAAGCATTCTGGTGGTGTGGCGGTCGATGGAGCGGGCGGTCCCGGCCAGCCGGGCCTGTTCCGGTATGATATTGTGCTTGCTGCCGGCCTCCACCCTCCCCACCGTGATCACCGCCGGCTGGACCGGGTCCACCCTCCGGCTGACTACGGTCTGCAGCCCGGAGATGATCTGGGCGGCGGTGGAGACCGGGTCCAGACAGCTGTGGGGCCGGGCGGCGTGCCCCCCCCGGCCCTGGATCAAGATCTCGAAGTTGTCGGAGGCGGCCATCATCGGCCCCCGGCGCAGCCCCACCTGGCCGGTGGGAAGGGACGAATCCAAGTGGAGGGCGAAAATGGCTTCCACCGTGGGGTTCTCCAGGGCCCCGTCCTTGATCATCCCCAGGGCCCCGCCCGGCGGGGTCTCCTCGGCCGGTTGGAAGATCAGCTTGACGCTGCCGGACAGGCTATCCCTCCGCTCCGCCAGAAGACTGGCCGCCCCCAGCAGCATGGCCATGTGGCCGTCATGGCCGCAGGCGTGCATCCTTCCGGGGTGGCGGGAGCGCCAAGCCACCCGATTTTCCTCATTTATCGGCAGGGCGTCCATGTCGGCCCGCAGGGCCACCGTGGGGCCCGGCCGGCCCTTGATCAGGCCCACCACCCCCTGCCCCCCCACCCGGCTTCGCACCGAGCAGCCCAGGCGCTTCAACTCGGCCGCCACCAGGCTCGCGGTACGCGTTTCGCAGAAGGATAATTCGGGATGGCGGTGGAATTCCCGGCGCCATCTCACAACGTAGGTGTTCAGGTCCTCCCGGCCCCTACTCATCGTCCTCCTCGCGCAGCAGGCCGCAGGCCTGGTTCTTGCCCAGGGACTTGGCCCGATACAGCTGCTTGTCGGCGCAGTCCACCAGCTCGACCTTGGAACGGCCGTCCTCCGGGAAGGAGGCCACCCCGATGCTGACGGTCACCCGCCCCCGGGGCATCACCTTCTGGTTGGGGAACCGGGCGGCCGCCACCTTGGAGCAGATCCGGCCGGCTATGGTCAGGGCCCCCTTCTTGCGGGTGGAGGGCAGGATCACCGCGTACTCCTCGCCTCCGTAGCGGGCCACCACATCCACCTTGCGGACCGCCTTCAGCAGTATTTTCGAGAGCTCCACCAGCAGAACGTCCCCGGCGATGTGGCCGTTGGTGTCGTTATAGATCTTGAAATCGTCCACGTCCACCATCAGCAAGGAAAGCAGCATTCCGTAGCGCTGGGCCCGCTCCACCTCCTCCTCCAGCCGGTCCTGGAAATAGCGGTGGTTGTAGAGGCCGGTCAGGCCGTCGGTCACCGCCGAAAGCATGGTCTTCTCGAACAGATCCAGCTCGATGATCTTGGGATTTTCGATCTTCTGCTGCAGGTTGGTGAAATAGTCCAGCAGGGCCACCCGGATCCCCACGTTGCGTCCCAGCCGGCCGGCCATCTCCTGCTTGTGCTGCAGCACCCGGTCCCAGTGCTGCTTGGCCTGAGGCTCGCTGAAGTGCAGGTGGGTCAGGGTGAAGATCAGGTCGCCGTAAAGGCTGTTGCCCTTCTCCCTCCGAACCTCGTCAACCTGCTTCATGATCTCGGCGGTCTCCCCGTTGTCGTGGCCCAGGGCCGAGATGACCTCCTTGGTAAAATTGCTTTTGCGGCCTTTCATGCTTCACCTGATGTGTTATGGCTGATATTTATGGTTGCCGGGCTCAGCTGGACTTGCCCTCCCGGCCGCAGGCCGGAGGGGCGATGGGCGACATCTCCCTCAGCTTGGCTACCGCCTGGGCCAAAACCTCCACCGTGAAATCCACCTGCCGGGCATCGGTGCCCCGGCCCAGCGAGAAGCGCAGCGAACCCTGGGCGATCTCGGTGGGCACCCCCATGGCCGCCAGCACATGGGAAGGCTCCAGGCTGCCGGAGGTGCAGGCCGACCCGGAGGAGGCGGCTATGCCCTTCATGTCAAGGTACAGTAGAATCCCCTCGCCCTCGATGTATTCGAAGGAGACGTTGAGGGTGCCGGCCAGCGACCGCTGGGGATGCCCGTTGCGGCGGACCTGGGGAATGCTTTTCCGGATGCCCTGCCACAGCCGTTCCCGCAGCTCAGTCAGTCGGGCCTCCTCGGCCTCCCTCTCCCGGGCCGCCAGCTCGGCGGCCGTCCCCAGCCCCACGATCCCGGCCACGTTCTCGGTGCCAGCCCGCCGGTTGCGCTCGTGACCTCCGCCGTGGACCAGGGGGTGCAGACGGGTTCCCCTTCGAATATAGAGCGCCCCCACCCCCTTGGGTCCGTAGATCTTGTGGGCCGACAGCGACAGCAGATCCACCCCCAGCCGACCGACATCGGTGTCCAGCTTGCCGAAAGTCTGGACGGCATCGGTATGCAGCAGAACCTTGCGCTCCCGGCAGATCCCAGCCAACTCGGCCAGCGGCTGGATGGTGCCCACCTCGTTGTTGGCGTGCATCACCGAGACCAGGATGGTCCGGTCATCGATGGCCCCCTCGAGCTCCTGAGGCGAGACCAACCCCTGCTGGTCCACCCCCAGGTAGGTGGCCCGGGCCCCGAATTCCCTCTGCAGGTACTCCACTGTATGCAGTACCGCATGGTGCTCTATCCGGCTGGTGATCAGGTGGTCCCCTTTCTGGCGGTGGGCCAGGAAGGCCCCCTTGACGGCCTGGTTGTCTGACTCGGTGCCCGACCCGGTGAAAACCACCTCCGCGGGATCGCAGCCCAGCAGGGCGGCCACCTTCTCCCGGGCGGCCTCCACCGCCTGGCGGGCCTCCCGCCCGAAGCGGTGGACGCTGGAGGGATTGCCGAAGCCCCCCCGGTAGTAGGGCAACATGGCCTCCAGCACCTCCTCCCGGACCGGGGTGGTGGCGTTGTGGTCCAGATAAATCAGATCCATCGGCATTCTCCTGTTTGGCGTCGGGGGATCATTTCCTCTTAAGGCCCTCGATGATCCTGGCCCGCTTGCCCTCGATGGTCACCGGCTGGTCGCTGCGGTCGTCTATCTTGATGGAGGTGAACACCCGCTGGGCCCCGGTGGCCAGGCACCTCTGGTGCATGGCCTGGGCCACCGCCAGAATGTCCTCCAGCGACCCTTCGATGTTGGTGCCCATGGAGGTGATCTCCAGCTTCAGGCCGGTGCTCTTGGCTAGTTTTATGACGTCGACCACAAATTCGGAGACGCTGGCATTGCCGGTCCCCACCGGGACCACCGTAACCTCTGCGATGGCCATCTCGCCCTCCTAAAAATCTTTGGATTTCGCCCGGCGGCAAAATCGCCGGGCCTCTGCTACTTCTTGGCCGAAGATCTCTTGGTGGTGGAGGCCACCGCTTTCAGCGCCTTCTTGCGGTCCGCCTTCCGGTCCCGTTTCCTTTTAAAATCCAGCCGTTGCCTCTTCTGCTTGTTCTTGCTCCTGGCCATTTGGTAATTCCCTTCTGTTTATGTTCATGGTTTTTTGGGCGGTTTATGGCCGGCTTGGGCCTCCAATATCCCGAAAGGGTGGGTGATGGTGCTGGCCCGGCCGCTCAACAGGTCCTTTATCTGGATCACCAGCAGATAGTCGCCGGGCTCCATCCCCATGGGATGGACCTTGTGGCAGGCCCGCAGGCAGTCCCCTTGGCCCTGGTAGTACAGATCGCGGGTATCCACCAGGCACTCTCTCATCGCCCCGGAGCTGTCGCTGCCATAGATGCCGAAGCCAACCTCCACCTGGTGCTCCCGGTTGCGGTCGGTGGCCAGGTGATAGACCTCGTAAAATATGAAGAACGGCTGATAGCGATCCACCCCGGGGGCCAGCCGGGCCACCACCCGGCGGAAGCTCCCCTTCTGGAAATCGGCTGAAACAAAGGTGCTGTCCTGCAGGTCAGCCATCTCCAGGTCGCTGACTTCCCTGACCCCCGGCCGGTAGCCCACCAGCTCGGCCGACACCCGGCCGGAGCGCCGCCGTCCGGTGATGTCCTGGGCCAGGGTCAGCTCCAGCTGATAGCTGCCGGGCGGCAGGTCCAGGTTTCTCTGCCCGTAGGCTAGCGGTCTCAGCAGGGGGCTTCCGGTGCAGGCTACCCGGTAATGGATCGTGTCATCCATCATCCGCCGGCCGTCCCGGAAGAGGGAGAATGCCGCATGATAGCCCTGCCCCTCCGGGCAGCTTCCGGAATCCAGAGGCCACTGCCAGTAGATTTCCCAGCGGACCCGGGAACTGTCAACCGATCGGAATCGTGCCTGGCCGCAGGCCAGGTCAGTCTCCTTCGACCCCAAAACATTGAACGTTAGGCCGGCCGATTCCGCCGGAACGGACTCGAAGTATGCCAGGGGATGCAGCCGGTCGCTGTAGGTGACGGCCACAGTCCTGAAAAAACTTTCCTCCTGCAGGAAGTCGTAGTAGCGCCCCTGGCTGGGATACTCCCAGATGGCCCAGGCCCGGGCCTTGACATAGTCTCCCCCGGTCAGGCGGGCCCTTCCGGCCACCGAGTGCAGGAAGGGGTTGTTGCGTTCCTCCTTCTCTGGGGGGCCGTAATTAACCAGCACCTGGCTGCGGGCGTCCCGGAAGAACAGGGGCCCTCCGAAATCGTTCCAAGCCCGCTCCAACCGGGAAAGGTGCTCCTCCCGGGGGACCATCTGGCTATCAGGCTGGGACCAATACTGCTGGTAAAACTGGTCCCGCTGAGCCCGCTCCGGCAGTTCGGCATAGCGGGCCGCGGCCGAATCGGAACCCGTCAGGATCAGGCCGAAATATCTCCGTTGCTCATCCGGCTCCCAGCTTTGCCAGATTCTTCCGGCGGCGCAGCCAGCCAGCAGAAAGGCCAACCCGGCTGAGCCGAGCCAGGCAAGCCTCCGGGCGTTCATATCCATTTCCGACAAAGGGTTGCAAGACTCCGGACTGCAATCATATTATTATAAAATCCGCACCATGTCAATATCAAAATTCCGCCCGGGCGGTCCCTCCCCGTTTCTAATTGCCGCCCTTTCGTAAGATGGACATCCGCCTGACCAGCTCCGGCATCAACTGTCCGGCCGGGCCGGTCAGTAGGAGGTCGGCCCGGGGGCTGAACCCGGTCCGGGCGGGGTTCACCTCGACCAGCAAGGCCCCGTTATTCTTGGCCACCAAACCCAATGATGCCGCCGGCTGGACAGCCGACGAGGTCCCCACCGAAAGAAACAGGTCGGCCCCCTCGGCCGCCCGCCAGGCCTGCCTCAATACTGCCTCCGGAAGCATCTCGCCGAACCATACCACATCCGGGCGGATGCGCCCGCCGCATTGGCAACGGGGCGGGACTTCGTCCGACTCCGGTAAATATTCGATAACAATACCGCAACGGGAGCATTTGTTCCGGTTCAGATTGCCGTGCAGTTCCACCATTTTGGTGCTGCCGGCCCGCTGGTGCAGGCCGTCGATGTTCTGGGTGGCCAGCAGAAAATGGTCGAACAGGTCCTCCATCTGGGCGATAGCCAAATGGGCCGGGTTGGGTTGGACCAGCGGCAGCTTTGCCCGACGCCACTGGTACCATTCCCAGACCTTTTGGGGCTGGCGGGCAAAGGCCTCGGGGGTGGCCAGCTTCAGGGGGTCGAAGTCGTCCCACAAGCCCTGCCTGCCGCGAAAGGTTTCCAGGCCGCTCTCGGCCGAGACCCCGGCCCCGGTCAGGACCAGGCAGGATTTGGCCTGTCTTATAATTGGGATTAGCTTCTGGGGTATTAGCATGGTCGCTCCGACAGCACAAAGGCCGATCACCCGATCGGCCCCGCCTTTTTCAATCTTCCTTGATCCCGAAAAACTCCATCCATTGTTTCACGTCCACCCGGCCGGGCTTCTCCTGCCCCTCCCCCCGGCGGGCCAGCTGGCCCTCCATCCTTTTTAGGAACTCCCCGGAGCCCACCACCTCCACCTGCCGGCCCCGCACGTGGTTGGCCAGCTCCCGGTCGGAGGTGACCACCGTCACCGCTTGGGTCTTCTTCAGCAGGGCCGCCCGGTCCTTGATCACCCGGTCGGCATTCTGAGGGGGCTTGGAGTAGATTATCCTGATCCCCCGTTCCCGATCGGCTTTCTGCTCCTTCCCTTCCGCCCCGTCGAACACCACCATAATATCATGCCCGAAGGCCTTCTTGTAGCCGGCCAGCAGCTCTAACAGCAGCCGCCTTCCCCTTTGCTTTTCCTTGATAAGCTCCGGCCGGATGGCATTGGAGGCAAAGGCCAGGTTGTAGCCGTCCACTATGATGGTCCGGGCCATCCCTTCCCTACTGCTGGGAGTGGTGCCGGATATCCCGGCCCTGCACCACGAATATCACCGCCTCGGCGATGTTGGTGGCATGGTCGCCGATCCGCTCCAGGATCCGGGCCACCGAGATCAGCTGGACCGCCCGGGACACCGAGCCCGGCTCCCGGGTCATGAACTCGATCAGCTCCTCCACCACCCGGTTGCGCAGGTCGTCCAGCTGGTCGTCCAGCAGCAGCACTGCCTGGGCCTGGGCGATGTCCCGGTCCACAAAGGCGTTCAGGCTGTCGCGGACCATGGAGGAGGCGATGCCGGCCATTTTGGGTATGTCGATCAGCGGCTTCAGCTGGGGCTCCTTGAGCAGGCGCTCCACTATCTCGCCGATGTTGACCGCCTGATCGCCCAGCCGCTCCAGCTCGGCGTTGATCTTGGTGACCCCCAGCAGGAAGCGAAGGTCGCCGGCGGTGGGCTGATAGAGGGCCATCAGCCGCAGACAATCCTCGTCCACCGCCAGCTGGAGGCTGTTGACCTCCTGCTCCTGCCGGAAGATCTGCTCCAGTTTGGCGGAATCGCGCTCCACCAGCGACTTGACGGCGCTCTCGATCATGGCCTCGGCCAGGGCCCCCATTTTGAGGAGCTGCTGTTTCAGCTGTATCAGTTCGGTATCGAAATGTCTTTCCATGGTATCACCCCGATGTTAGCGGTTATGGCTGAGGGTCCCTTTGGCCTTCAATGTCGCAAAGGCCGACCCGGTAAGCTGCCCCCGGCAGATAAGGATGCTTGTTTGACAACGTTATATAAATAGAAACACTCGTCCGAAGGCTTTAGCCGTAGCGGCCGGTTATGTAGTCCTGGGTCCGGGGGTCGGCGGGATTGGTGAAGATGTTGGCGGTCAGGCCGAACTCCACCATGTCGCCCAACAGCATATAGCCGGAGTACTCCGACACCCGGGCCGCCTGCTGCATGTTGTGGGTGACGATGACGATGGTGTAATCCTTCTTCAGCTCCATCATCAGCTCCTCCACCTTCATGGTGGCGATGGGGTCCAGGGCCGAGCATGGCTCGTCCATCAGAATCACCTCCGGCTCCACCGCCAGCAGGCGGGCAATGCACAGCCGCTGCTGCTGGTCCAGCGGCAGCTCCAGGGCCGGTGAATCCAGCCGGTCCTTCAGATTCTCCCACAGCCAGGCCCCTTTCAGGCTTTTCTCCACGATCTCGGCCGTCCGGGCCCTGGTCCGCAGGCCGGCCACCCTGAGTCCGTAGGCCACGTTATCGTAGACCGACAGGGGGAAGGGATTGGGCCGCTGGAACACCATCCCCACCCGCTTGCGCAGCTCCGGAACCTCGACCCCGGGGGCATAGATGTCCTGGCCGTCCAGCAGCACCCGGCCCTTCACCTTGACTCCGGCTATCAGGTCGTTCATCCGGTTCAGGCAGCGCAGCAAGGTGGACTTGCCGCAGCCAGAGGGCCCGATCAGCGCGGTGATGGAACGCTCCCGGATGGGCATGTCCACCGCCTTGAGGGCCTGGAACTTTCCGTAGTGCAGGTCCAGCTTATGTATCTCGATCTTGTTGCTCATCCGAACCGCCCGGTGATATAGTCCCCGGTCCGGCTGTCCCGGGGCACGGTGAACAGCTCCTGGGTGGGGCCGTGCTCGATCAGCGAGCCCATCAGGAAAAAGGCCGTCTGGTCGGCCACCCGGGCGGCCTGTTTAGTGTTGTTGGTCACCAGGATTATGGTATACCTCTCCTTGAGGATGGTCAGGGCCTCCTCGATCTTGGCGGTGGAGATGGGATCCAGCCCGGAGCAGGGCTCGTCCAGCAGGATCACCTCCGGCTCCATGGCCAGGATCCGGGCCAGGCACAGCCTCTGCTGCTGGCCGCCGGACAGCCGCATGGCCGGGGAGTGCAGGCGGTCCTTGACCTCGTCCCAGATGAAGGCCGACTTGAGGCTGGCCTCCACCAGCTGGTCCAGCCTATTACGGTCGCCGATGCCCGACAGCCTCGGCCCGTAGACCACGTTCTCGTAGATGCTCTTGGGCAGGGGGACCGGCAGGGCGAAAAGCATCCCCACCCGCTTGCGCAGGCCCACCGCTTCGAAGCCGGGATGGTAGATGTCCTGGCCGTCCAACTGGATCCGCCCCTCGGTCCGGAAGCCCGGCACCAGGTCGTTGAGCCGGTTGAGGCAGCGCAGAAAGGTGGTCTTGCCGGAGCCGGCCGGCCCGATGATGCCGAGTATCATTCGGGGCGGGATCTCCATGCTGACCGACATCAAAATCTGCTCCCGGCCGTAGTAGGCCTTCAGCTCCGAGACCGATATTTTAGGTTCGCTGGACATCTAAAAATGACTGGTTGGATATTCTTTGCTTTCGGGAATTGATTGCCGGTCAATTGTTTTTGGCCACAAAACGGTTCATCAGGCTGTAGGCGGTCAGGTTGATAAACAGAATGGTGATCACCAGGATGGCGGCCGTGCCGTAGGCGTTCTCGGTGGAGATCCCCTCCCGGGCCAGGATGTAGAAGTGGACCGACATGGTCCGGGCCGAGTCCATCAGGGAGGCCGGCATCCGGAGCGAGGAGCCGGCGGTGAAGATCACCGCCGCGGTCTCGCCGATGGAGCGCCCCACCCCCAGCATGATCCCGGTGACGATGCCCGGCAGGGCGCTGGGCAGCACCACCTTCTGCACCGTCTCCCAGCGGGTGGCCCCCAGCGAGAAGGACACCTCCCGATAGGAGTTGGGCACCGCCTTGATGGCCTCCTCGGCCGTCCGGATGATGGTGGGCAGGATCATGAAGGCCAGGGTCAGCCCGCCGGACATGATCGACCAGCCCATTTTAAGGATGGTGACGAAGAAGATGAACCCGAACAGCCCGAAGATGATGGAGGGGATCCCGGCCAGGCAGTCGGCCCCGAAACGGATGATCCGGGTGATCCGGCTCTCCCGGGTGTACTCGGTCAGGTAGATGGCGGTGCCCACCCCCAGCGGGGTGGCGATGGCCACCGCCACCAGGGTCAGCAGGATGGTGCCCACCAGGGTGGGCAAGATGCCCCCGGACTTTCCCATGTCCTGGGGGTTGGTGAACAGGAACTTCAGGCTGACCACCGGCAGGCCCTTCTCCAGCACGAACAGGATGATGAAGACCAGGATGGCCAGGGTGAACAGGGTGGCCAGGCCCATCACCAGCACCGCGGCCCGCTGGGTATGTTTGGGCGGTATTCTCATCGCTTGGCCGCCCGTTTTCTGATGGCCATCCCGGCCAGCGAGTTCAGTATCATGATGATCACCAGCAGCACCACCCCGGTGGCGAACAGGGCCTCCCGGTGCCTCCCGGTGGCGTAGCCCATCTCCAGGGCGATGTTGGCGGTCAGGGTCCGCACCGAGTCCAGGGGCGAGCCCGGGATCTTGACCGCATTGCCGGCCACCATGATCACCGCCATGGTCTCGCCGATGGCCCGGCCCATTCCCAGGATGATGGAGGCGATGATGCCCGACTTGGCCGCCGGGATGGTCACCATGTAGGTGGTCTGCCAGCGGGTGGCCCCCAGGGCCAGCGAGCCCTCCCGGTAGGAGTTGGGCACCGCCTGGATGGAGTCGATGGAGATGCTGATGATGGTGGGCAGGATCATCACCCCCAGGATGGCCGCCCCGGCCAGCACCGACAGGCCCGGCCCCCCCAGGCTGGAGCGGATCAGGGGGGCCAGCACCATCACCCCGATGAAGCCGTAGACCACCGAGGGGATCCCGGCCAGCAGCTCGATGGTCGGCTTGACCACCCCCATCACCCGGCGGGGAACGAACTCGGTCAGGTAGGCGGCGCAGGCCACCCCCAAGGGCGCCCCCACCAGCATGGCCCCCAGGGTCACCCAGACCGAGGCCACGATCATCGGCCAGATGCCGAACCGCCCCAGCTGGGGGTTCCAGTCCGAGGCCAGCAGGAACTTGGCCGGACCGTAGCCGATGATAAAGGGCAGTCCTTCCTTGATGATGAAAAGGGCGATCAGTAGCAGGGCCGAGATGGCCGAGAAGGCTATCCCCGCCAGCAGTCGCTGAACGCCCCTTTCCCCCAACAGCTTCATTGGTTCAACAGGAGGCTTGGTTAATGTTTGACCGGGATCAGCCCGCAACCGTCGATGGTGGCCTGAGCCTCGGAGGACAGCATATAGTCTAGTACCTGTTTGATAGCCCCGGCCGGGGGCTCCAGGGTCAGCAGGTAAACCGGCCGCACCAGCTTGTAGCGCCCGGCCATGATCTCCGGGGTGGTGCAGTCGGCCCCGTCCACCTTGACCGGCTTGATCTTATCGTTGATCAGCCCATGGGACAGGTAGCCCACCGCGTTGGCGTCGTTGGCCACCGTCTCCCGGATGGTGCCATTGGAGTCCTGGATCAGGGCCTCCTTGGTCAGGGAGATGTTGCCCAGTATCTGCTCAAAGGAGGAGCGGGTGCCGGAGCCGGCCTCCCGGGACACCACGGTGATCGGCCGGTCATCGCCCCCCACCTGTTTCCAGTTACTGACCGTTCCGCTGAAGATGTCCCGCACCTGCTGGGAGGTCAGCCCGGCCACCGGATTGTTGGGATTGACCACGATGGCGATTCCGTCCCGGGCCACCTCGATGGCCACCAAGTTCCTGGCCTCCTCCGGCAGCTCCACCAGGTCGGCCATCCCGATGTCGGCCGCCTGGGACAGGGTGGACTGGATGCCCACCGCCGACCCGCCCCCCTGGACGGTGACGTTGATCTCGGGGTTGGCCTGCATGAACTGTCCGGCCAGCTTCTCGGCAAAGGGCTGGAAGGCGGTGGAGCCGGCCAGGGTCACCGACTGGCGCTTCTGCCCGCACCCCAGCAGGGCTATCAGGGCGCAAAGTGCGGCCCCGGCAAAGGTCTTTCTGAATCTCATTGCTTATCCTTTGGTTTATTGCTATGAATTATTGGCTTAACAATCATTTAATGATATCATAATTTTCCGGCCAGGTCAACATTGCTCCGGGCCGCCGGCAACGGCCCTGATACCCGGCCAAAGGCGAAGCCCGGCGGTTTTGCCGCCGGGCTTTTCATGGTTGATGCCGCCCCTAATCTGCCAAAAACACTATTTTCCGTTCTGTCCTTCCTTGAGCAGTTTGGACAGGTCCTTGTTTTTCTGCAGCAGCTCCACCGCCTTCTGGGCCTGGGCGTCGCTCTCCAGCAAAAAGGCGGTGCGGGCCTTGTCTCCAAAGAGCTTGGAGAGGACCTCCCGCTTGATGCCCTGACGGATGTAATCCTGGCTCTCCTTGTACTCCTCGGAGGTGTATTCGATCTTGTCCTCCTTGAGCAGCTTGACGAACTCGTCCATCATGGGGCCGTCCACCTGGAAGTTGCGGGGCAGGTCGCCCCGCCCGGTGGTGTACTTGACGGCAAACTTGAAGAACATGGTCTTGCGCTCCAAATCCATCTGGAAGCGGTTCAGTCGCGGCAGCTCCACCCGGATGTCGGGGTTGATCCCCCCGCCGCCGTATACCTTGCGCTTGAGGCCTCCCAGGGTGGTGTAGACCTCCTTGGCGGCGGTGGAGTCCTCCACCAAGCTGTCCAGCTCGCCCGATTGCCAGGCGCTGTTGTCCCGGTGGATACAGCGCCCGGATGGGGTGTAGTACTTGGCGGTGGTCAGCTTGATGGCGATGGAGTCGCCCAGCGGCATCACGTTCTGCACCGAGCCCTTGCCGAAGCTGGGCTGCCCCACTATCAGGGCCCGGTCCCAGTCCTGCAGGGCGCCGGCCACGATCTCCGAGGCCGAGGCCGACCCCTGGTTGATCAACACCACCACCGGCCCCTTCTTGGGCCCGAACAGGGCCTGACCGCTGGCCTGATAGTCCTGGTCCGACTCCTTCAGACGTCCCCGGGTGAATACCACCAGCGACCCGTTGTCCAGGAAGTGGCTGGAGACCTCCACCGCCTCGTGGAGCAGGCCACCGGGGTTGCCGCGCAGGTCCAGGATCAGCTGCTTCATGCCCTGCTTTTCCAGATCCTGGAGGGCCCGGGTCAGGTCGGGCCCTGACTTCTGGGAGAAATTGGCCAGCCAGATGTAGCCGATCTTGTCGGATATGAACCCGTAGTAGGGGATGCTCTCGATCTCGATCAGGGCCCGGGTGATGGTGTAGTCCATCGGCTCGTTCACCCCTTCCCGGTCGATGGTGATGGTGACCTTGGTGCCCGGCTCGCCCCGCAGCTTGCCCACCGCCTCATCGCTAGTGATGCCCTTGGTGCTCTTGCCGTCGATCAGATCGGAAGAGCACACGTCTGAACTCCAGTCACCGAATACGATC
>CALGNM010000112.1 GCA_937958665.1 uncultured bacterium
CCAACGGGGTGTATCTCTACCAGCTGATTTCAGGCGACTTCTCGGCCACCAAGAAGCTGACACTGGTAAGGTGATAGTTCACCAAGCCGATCAGGCCAAAGCAACAGCCCGGATCATCGGGCTGTTGTTTTTTGCCAGAGATGTGGTATAATGGCGAAAATATTTTTACATAAGGGTGTTATGCCTGTTAAGCTGTTTTTCAGGTTGGTGGTGGGCCTGGTGACCTTGCTTGTCCTGCCCTCGTTTTCCTATGGTCAGGACTCCGGCGAGAAGATGCTGATCCGGGTGGATCTTTCTTCCTCCGTGGCTGGCCGGATATTGTCCGCCCTGCCCGAGGGTTTGGATGTTGCCGCCTACCGGCCGGGCGAATACGCCGACATCGTGATCCTTCCGGAAAAGCTGGGGACAATATCCTCGGCCGGGCTGGCCTACCGGGTTCTGATGAAGAACCCCCGCGATCTGGCCGGGGGGATTCCCTCCAAGGCCGCCTATCACACCTATGACGGCATCCGGACCGAGCTGAAGCAGATCGCCGCCGACCATCCGCTGATCACCCGGCTGGACACCGTGGCGATAGCGGCCCAGGGGGGCAAGGTCTGGTGCCTGAAGATATCCGACAATCCCAACGTCAGCGACAACAGCCGGCACGGCATTCTCCTGATGGGCCTGCACCATGCCCGGGAATGGATGACCCCGGAGATCTGTCTGCACATCGCCAACTACCTGACCGACAACTACAATCCAGCCGGAACCGACTCTATCTCCACCCTGGTCAAAACCAAGGAGATTTACATCGTCCCCCTGGTGAACCCCGACGGATTCGTTTATGATAACGGAGGCAACTATGGGTCCGGTCTGATGTGGCGCAAGAACCGCCGGGTTAACAGCCCCACCGTCTTCGGGGCCGATCTTAACCGGGGTTATGCCGGGTCGGTGGACGGCGATATCAGGGGGGAATGGGGGGGATCGGTCAACTCCTATACCAGCCCGGATTCCTCCAACGATGTTTTCTACGGGGTGGCTCCCAGCGGCGAGCCGGAACAGCAGGCCATGATGGATCTGGTCAGGCAGCACAATATAGTGCTGTCAATTTCGTATCACAGCTACAGCGAGCTGTTGTTATGGCCGCTGGGCTACGTCGACTCCACCGTCAAGCGGGCCCCGGACAGCCTGGAGCTGCGTTATTTCGGTCAGCAATCGGCCGCCCGAATAAAAAGGTACCGCAGCACCCAGGGCTACACCCCCCAGCAGAGTTCGGCCCTGTACCCCACCACCGGGGATTCCGACGGCTGGATTTACGGCTACGGGCTGACCCAGTTGGGTCGGGTGATATTCCCCTATTGCGTGGAGGTGGATACCGCCTTCTATACCCCGCCCGCCCATATCGACTCGGTCTGCCCCCAAGTTCTTAAGGGGTTCATGTACCTGGCCATGCGGACCGACAGCCTGGTCAGCACCACCTCGCCACCTCCGGTGCTGCCGCCGCCGATAACCCGGGCCGGATTCCCGTCGGCCAGCACCGACCTGAAGCTGACCTGGCGCCAACAGAATCCGGCGGCTCTGCCCAGCGCTTATGCCCTGCAGGAGTTCTTCCGGCCAGGGTCCGATTCTGCCACCGCCGAGACCGCTACCGATGACAAGGTAACCATCAGTAATTTTACCCGCAGCACCACCCGGAAGTACCAGGGCTCCTACAGTTTTTTCAGCGGCACCGGAGCCTATCGGCTGGCCGGCATTGTCACCAATAATCCCTACCTTGTCAAAAGCTCTTCCGATTCATTCCGTTTTTATTCCTATCAGGGCATGACCAGCTTCGACCGGGTGTGGGTGGAGTCATCCTACGACGGCAAACAATGGAAACTGCTGGGGAAGCTATACGGCAACACCGGCACCGCCTGGAACCGAAGGGCATACAGCATCGGAGCCGATTCCGGCAAGGCTCTCTATTTCAGAATCCGTTATGCCGCCGACGGAACCACTGCCGGGGATGGCGGGTTGTATATCGACAACATTTTCCCGGCGGCCAACTATGCGTCGATAAACGTTCTGTCAAGTTCCATTACCGATACCAGTTATTTGGTGACCGGCCGGATGATCGATTCCACATATTATTACCGGACCAGGGGCTATAATTCCAAGCGGGGCTGGGGCGATTGGGGACAGCTGTTCGCGGTGAAGATTGTCATGGGCCCTCTGGCCGTTGAGCTTGCCTCGTTCACTGCAGTGGCTGCGGGGGCCGGGGTGGAGCTGGCCT
>CALGNM010000113.1 GCA_937958665.1 uncultured bacterium
GATCGTATTCGGTGACTGGAGTTCAGACGTGTGCTCTTCCGATCTCCAGGGGGTCAAGGCCAATGTGCTGTTCTTCGACAAGAAGCCGGCGGCGGCCGAGCCCTGGACCAAGGAACTGTGGATATACGACCTTAGGACCAACATTCACTTCACCCTAAAAGAGAACACCCTCAAGCGCAGCGACCTGGACGGCTTTGTCCACAGCTACAACCCCGAAAACAGGCATGAGCGCCGGGAAAGCAAACGGTTCAAGAAATTCAGCTACCAGGAGCTGCTCAAGCGGGACAAGGCCAACCTGGACATCTTCTGGCTGAAGGACGAATCCCTGGAGGACGCCGACAACCTGCCGGAGCCGAAGGTGATAGCCAGGGAGATAGTGAAGGATTTGAAGGTGGCGTTAAAGGAGTTTGAGAAGATAGAGAAGGGGTTGAAGAGGTAAAAACCATGATTTCCTCAAGTAAAATCAATACCGTCTTGTCGGGCGTTTCCGGCGTGTATTTTGTTCCTTTCTATAAAGGTTGGGACAACCCAGCTCGGAAAGCCGGGGCATTCCATATTCTTCTACCCTGCCGGTCACTTTCTCGATGAGCGCCAGCGCCAGGCCCGCCCGCTCCCTGGCCGATAGCTTTCCCGGCCGGCTGATTGACCTGTACCGCAGCCAGGGTGAGGTCCGCCGGCTGATCGGCGACTACCCCGGGGCTTTTCAGTCCTTCGGCCGGATGGAGGCTGCGGCCCGATTGGCCGGGGACCGACCCCGCCAGGCCGAGGCCGCCGCACATTTGGGCAGCGTCCACCTGTTCAAGGGGGAGCTGGATCCGGCCGAGGCCAAGTACCAGGAGGCTCTGGAGCTCTACCACGGCCTGGGCCAGGGGGCCGGGGCGGCCGGCTGCTACCGCAACCTGGGGAAGGTGAGGCAGTACCGGGAGGACCATCCCCGGGCCCTGGAATACTACCAGCGGGCCCTGGAGGAGTGCCGGGCCGCCGGGGACAACGAGGGGCAATACGCCACCCTGGAGTCCTTAGCCGACCACCATCGCAGCTGCGGCGATTTCGGCCAGGCCCTGGAGCTGTTGGGCCTGTTGCGGCAGCATTACCAGGGCTCCGGCAATGAGAAGGTGTTGTACCGGATAATGCAGAACCTGGCCAAGGTCTACCGGGAGCAGGGCGATTTCGCCAGCGGCCTGAGCCATTTCCGGGAGGCCTATGGGGTGGCCTGCCGCATAGGGGACAGCCTGGGGCAGATGTATCTGCTGTGCGATATCGGCATCATCCACTTCGAGCAGGGCCGGTTTCCCGAGGCTGAGCGGTATTTTCGCGACTCGCTGGAGCTGGCCGTCAGGCAGGATGTCCGCTACATGCAGGCGGTCTCCCTGCTCAACCTGGGGGACGCCTGCGGCCAGGCCGGGCGGCCGGGCGAGGCCCGGCAGCACCTGGAGAGGATGCTGGGCCTTAAGATCGGCATCCGGGGGATGGAGGAGGAAGCCGAAAGGATACTGGAACATATAAGCTGACAGCAAAGGAGGTGAACACATGCTCTATTTATGCATCCGTCAGGCCGGGCCCAAGTACGTGGCCTATCCCTCCAGCGAGGATGCCTACCAGAAATCGCTGGCCTCCGGCGAGGCCGGGGTCTGGTACTACAAATCCACCAAGGAGGTGTCCGAATTCGCCCAGGCCAATACCTTCGGCGCCTATGACTCCCAGGCCGCGGCCGAGAGCGCCATCGTGCTGGTCGATCCGGGCATCGACAAGATCTACAAGCCGCCCACCCAGCCCAGTGCCTAGTGGCCGCCCCAATATCGAGCCCCGCCGTTGGCGGGGCTCTTGGTTTGGCCGCTCTGTAGTTACTACAGTAATATAATACTAAATATAGCTATATATACATCAGAAAATATGTTGCCGGGCCCACTTGAAAGTCACGTTTTATAAGAAAATATAGCTGTATCGCCATTTTGGGGTTGACACGATATGATAAAATCATGTAATATTATTACTAAATAGTCGCACATAGCGTCCCGGGTCCCTTCTTGGGGCCGTGGGCCAGCCAGCAACCCGTTTGGGGTGACCTGCTTGATCTACCTCTGCATCCGCCGCACCGATTCCGGCTATGCGGTTCATCCGGCCTGCGCCGACACCTGCCGCACCTCAACCAAATGCCAGGAGGCGGAGGTGTGGTACTTCATATCAAGCCGGGATGTGCAGCTTTTCTGGTCGGCCAACGCCTTCAGCACCTTCGGCAGCCAGGGGGAGGCGGAGCGGGCCATCCGGACGGTGGACCCCGGAATGGTGATGGTATATTGGCCTCCGGAGCCCCTGGATTTCTAACCGTCAACCATATTCAAACCCAGATAAGGCGGCAACCTTATGGCGGCATCGGTCAACCGGTCCTGGACTGCCGAGCAGATAGAGGAACTCAGGGAGCTGGCCGGGCAGAACCTGTCATCTTTGGAGATCGCCCGGCGGATGGGCCGGACCCCGGTGGCCATCTCCACCAAGGCCTGGCAGCTGGGGCTGTCCTTCGGTAAAAATGGGACCAAAAGGCAGGATTCTCCCAAGAAATAGAGACATAAATCCATATAATCCCCCAAGAGGCAGGCAGCCTGTAGTTAGGCTGCCTGCCTCTTGTTATCTTGGAACCGTTCATTTGATTTCCGGCTGTCAAGCCATTTTTTGGCGAAAAACGCCGTGTTTTGCCCAATTATTACCCAAATTATCGGCTAAATATTCGAAAAATGGTGTTACCAGGGAAGTTTGCCCGACATCGACAGCAGCAATCATCTGCTGGTTAATTTTCAGAGATTGGCGACAGAAAATGGTCGCCAAAGTCAATTTTAAGGGGCTAATTTACATAAATAAACGTCTGCTAAAACATATCCTTAAAATATGATCTGAGCACCTTTTTAAAGCCTCTAAAAAATAATTTTTCGTATTAATCTAACAAAAAGCTAGACATAGACATAGAATACGTCGCCTGGCAAAATAAGCCCTTGGGTCGCTTAACGTAAAGGGCGAAAATCGGTATAATATGGTATAGAGCGAGAAGCCAGATTTGATAACGGCTGCTTGCTGGGCCGTGGGGCAGTATGGTTCCCCCCATACGACATAATTGCGGGGAGCAGGAGGTATGTAAATGAAAGAAAAACAGGAAGTGGTGACCAATCGCGGAGAAGACAAGCTGCAGAATGTGAGTCAGGCGGCAGAGCTACTGGGCATATCAACACACACCATCTATGCCTGGGTCTGCCAGAGGAAGATCCCTTATGTAAAGATCGGCCGGCGGGTGATGTTCCGGCCCCAGGACATCGAGGCTTGGATTGAGGGCCACCGGGTGCCCCCGGCGCCGCCGATGCTTCCCCTGTCGGCCCGCTAAAGGGCTTTAGAGGCCAATTGGAGAGGGGGACTGGCATCCCCCCCTCCCAATTGGGCCAAATTGACAGCCTTCAACCAGATTTGGTATAATTACCACCATGGGCATAATATTCAAACAAGGCAGCTATTACATCGATTACCGTTTCCGAGGCAAGCGGATCCGGGAGAAGTGCGGCTCCAGCAAGAGGCAGGCGGAGCAGGCTTTGGCGGTCAGGAAGGCCGAGATCGTTCAAGGAAAGTTCCGGTTCGCCCCCCAGAGCCGGATGCCGTTCTCGGATTTCGCCGAGGTCTACATGAAGCACTCCCGGGCCAACAAGCGGTCCTGGGAGCGGGACCTCACCCTGCTGAACAAGCTTAAGCCGCATTTCGGGCCCTGCCGGCTGGACCAGGTCACTTCCTTCATGATAGAGGGGTACAAGCAGACCAGGGCCTCCCAGGTCAAACCAGCCACGGTTAACCGGGAGATAGCTCTGCTCAAGCATATGTACAACCTGGCGGTGGAGTGGGGCCTGGCGGCGGAGAATCCCATGAGGGGGGTGAGGCTGCTGCGGGAGGACAACATTCAAGAGAGGATCCTTACCCGGACGGAGATCGCCCAGCTGCTGAATTCCTGCACCGAATATTCCCGTCCCATAGTCCTGACCGCCCTCCACACCGGGATGAGAAGGGGGGAGATCCTGGGCCTCAAATGGAGCCAGGTGGACCTGGAGGCCGGAGCCATTACCATCCTGCAAAGCAAGAACGGACGGGTTCGAAAAATCCCCATCAATGACATCCTGAAGGCGGCGCTGCTGGAGCTTAAACGGACCGCCACCCAGGAACACGTATTCGTCAGCAACAAGACCAAGGCCCCCATCGGGAAGTTCCAGACGGCCTGGTTGACGGCGATAAGGAAATCGGGTATAATACGCTGTCGTTTTCATGACCTGCGGCATACCTTCGCCAGCTATCTGGTGGCGGCGGGAACCGACTTGGTGACGGTGAAGGAATTGCTGGGCCATTCCGACATAAAAATGACATCTAGATATGCCCATTCCGCCCCGGAGGTAAAAGTGAAGGCAGTGAGCATTTTGGCGGACAGCTTAATGGGAAAAGTGGACACAAAATGGACACCAAACGATATCGGCAACAATCGGCCCGTTCAGCAATTCGTTGACAGATAATATGTACCCCTGTAGCTCAGCTGGATAGAGCAACGGTTTCCTAAACCGTGTGTCGGCCGTTCAAATCGGCCCAGGGGTACCATTTTTTTATCCGGACTTAACTTGACAAATCGTTCTATTGGTGTCATAATACCGAAAAGAAAATAATAAAAATTAATTAAGGGAGATAGCGATGAGGAAAATATGGTTGGTTGGTTTGGCCATGGCGGCGTTATTGGCTTACGGCCAGGCCGGGGCCCAGGTGCTTATCAACGAGGTCTATTCCGATGCCCCCGGGGGTACCGAAGCGACCAAAGAGTGGTTCGAATTATACAATGCAGGCAGCGAAGATGTTGATCTTTCCGGATGGCGGATCTGCGACAATACCGACAGCGTTGGGGAATTGGTTCCGGCTTATGTTTTGGCCGCCGGCGAGTATGTGGTCTACTGTGGCAATGTTGATAGCTTCCACGTCTATTTCCCGTCCGTGCCGGCCTTGGCCTGGACCGATGGCACTATCGGCGGTGGTTTGGCCAACGCGGCAGATATTCTGGTGCTGATAAATAGCAGTGGCACCATGGTTGATCGCATGAACTGGGGCACAGGTACCTGGACCCAGGCCAGTTACGTGAAGTATGGATACTGGAATCCCGGCACCACCGCCCCACCCCAGGGGAGCTCCACTGGGCGTGCTCCCAACGGCTATGACACCGACCAAGTCACCGATTGGAGCGTCATGTCTACTCCCACCCCCGGAGCCAGCAACGGCGGGGCGGTGGTCTATACCCCGCACACCATTTATGACATCCAACATGACGGCGGCCTGACCGATTCGGCGGTGACCGTGGTGGGGGTGGTGACCTCGGCCAAATGGGTGGACTTCTCGGGATTCGCCATTGCCGAGGGGCCGGGAGCCTGGAGGGGCATCACCGTCTATTCCACCACCGCGGTCAGCCGGGGCGATTCGGTGACCATCAACGGGACGGTGGCCGAGAACAATGGGCGCACCCAGATCAGCGCCGCCCTGGTGACCAAGCTGGGGACCGGAACAGTGCCGGATCCCACCTTGCTTCAGCTTTCGGACCTCAAGACCGGGGCCGCCAACGCCGAGTCCTACGAGGGTGTGCTGGTGCGGGTGCCCAAGGCTCTGGCCACCGACACTACTTGGATGTCACCCACTTACGGGGAATGGGCGGTCTGCCGCGGGGCCGATACAGATCGGAAGAGCACACGTCTGAAATCCAGTCACCGAATACGAACTCGTAT
>CALGNM010000114.1 GCA_937958665.1 uncultured bacterium
CCACCGAGATCTACACTCTTTCCCTACACGACGCTCTTCCGATCTTGCGGCTGGATCCGGTCCCCGCCCGGCTGTATAGCACCACTCCCGGGATGTTCAGTCTGCCGGGGCAGGAACTGGATAAGCAGCCCGGGGTGGAGGTGATTGAGAAGCGGGAGAGCCTGGACCGCCAAGGTGGTCTGGAGCTGCTTTGGACCTACCGGGCTCCAAGGCCCGAAAATTTTTCCACCAGCAACGACTCCCTGTGGCTGAGCCGCCGCCGGAGCGGCTGGTGGATTTATTACAGCTACTATGAGCGGATATCCCCCCGCGGCGACTCGGTCGGTTTGGCGGGGCCGGGCGGAGGCAGTTTCCGGGCAGTGCTGGTGCTGCCGGGCCAGGTCAAGGAGTGCAACGGCGATTCCTCCGACGGCACCAGGGTGTTATGGATCCGAAGCATGGAATCCGCCGCCCGGCAGGGCCTGGTGATGTCGGCCCAGAGCCGGGAGATTGATCCACTGATACTGCTGGTCCTGGCCCTGGTGGGAGGCGGACTGATGCTGTTGGCGGTGAGCCGGAGAAAGCCAGCCCAAACAACGGTCTCCGCAACTGAATGATTCAATGGAAAATGCAGAGAGTTGACCTATGAATAAGATAAAGCCGACCATGGCGGCTTTGGCTTTCCTGTCTCTACTGGTGCCGCCCGGGGTCGAGGGCATGGGAAGCCAGCCGGAGGTGATAACCGAGCTCAGCGAGGCCAGCCAGGGAAGCTTGATCTATTACCTGCAGCATCTGGTAACCTACGACAGCCAGGGTCAGCCCCAGGCCGAGTTCTCCTATTCCCTGGCCGCCAATCAGTTGCAGTTTCTCTCCCGGGGCAGCTCTTTTCAGGCCGGGTACTCGGTATCGATAATCATATTCGATTCCCGGGGGCGCCAGGTCACCGGGGACAGCTGGGACCGGGAGATCCAGATGGAGGACTACCAGCAGCTACAGAAGGGGGACAGCATCCTGGCCGACACATTGCTGCTGCCGCTGCCGCCCGGAAAATACCGGGCCCGGGTGATTATCAAGGACGCCCACTCGGCCAAGGCCGGGCAATTCGAAAGGATGCTGACGGTGGCATCCCGGCCGCCCGAAGGGACAGTCACCGGGGTGCGTTTCGAGAGGGACTACAACGGGCAGATCATCCCCTGGCCCAGCCGGATCTATGGCGAGGGTGCCGGGCCGCCCATCTTCACCCTCAGCCTGGTCAATCCGGGCACGGACAGCGTCTCCATAAGGGCTGGGCTGACCGACCATCGGACCCAGCGGGAGGTGTTGAGACGACAGCAGGTCTTTAAGCTCAGGCCGGAGGTCAGGATGGCCCTGCCGGTGGACAGCTTGGCCGACGGCAACTACCGGCTGACCCTGGAGCAATACGACGAAGGGCAGGTGTTGTGGTGGGGTGAATACATGCTGATGGTCCAGAACCAGTCCCTGATCAGCCAGGGCGACTACCAGGAGCGGATAGCCCAGGTGGAGTACATCGCCCGGCGTCCGGAGTTCGACAGCTTGAGACGGGCTGAGCCGGAGAAGCGGGACAGCCTGTGGCAGGCTTTTTGGAAGTCGCGCGATCCCACCCCGGACACTGAGCGCAACGAATACCGCGAGGCCTACTACCAGAAGATAAACTACGCCAACCTGAACTTCGGCAATAGCATCAGGCCGGGCTGGAAGACTGATCGGGGTAAGATCTACATTAGATACGGACCGCCCGACGAGGTGGAGAAGCATCCTCTGGAGATCGATTCCCGACCCTATGAGATTTGGTACTATTATCAGGAGGGTCTTAGGATCGTTTTCGCCGACCGTCATGGCTTCGGCGATTACCGGATAGTTCAAGCCAACCGGGAGATTTAACCATGCGAGCAAGAAATAACCTATTGGGTCTGATGGCGTTTGTCCTGCTGGTCGGAGTTGACCCGGTCCGGGCCTTTCCGATCAAATCATCGGGAAGCCTGGAGTTCTGGCTGGACGCCGCCGCCTTCAATGCCGCCAGCGGTCAGGTTTGGCAGGAATTTTATTGGAGCGTCCGTTCGGGGGGCTTCTCCCCGCTGGATACCATGGGCCGGAGGATGGTGCGTTTCCGAACCGAGATCTGGCTGAGCGATTCCTCGGGCCGGCCGGTGATGAATGAGAACTGGAACACCCTTTCCCCATTGCCATCAGAAAAGGCGCTCCGGGACAAGGATATGGCCATGCTGGACCAGTTGGTGGCCAGCCGCCTGACCCCCGGCAACTACCGGCTGTCGATGACCATCCGGGATCTGGCCGGGCCGGGTTTGGGCAGCATTGACACCAGCTTCGAGCTATCCGGTTTTACCGGGCCAAGCCTCAGCCAGGTTGAGCTGGCTTCCTTCATCGGCCCCGACACCCTGCCCGGACGTTTCCGCAAGGGGGGGCTGACCGTCAAACCATGGCCGGAGAGGATTTTCAACGATTACCTGTACTACTATTACGAGGCCTACAACCTGCCGGCGGTTGTCGATACCTTAAAGCCAAGGTTTTTAAGGGTGATGTACCTCTCTTCCGACGATCCCGCCCCCAAGATAATCACCAACCGGGATATCTCCGGGATATCCGGGCAACTGACCGATTATGGAGGCCTTAAAACCGATGACCTTCCGGAGGGGCAGTACCGGCTGCGGATTCAGATAATCGAGGGGAGCAAAGCCCTGGCCGGCAGCTATGCCAACTTCAGGATAGTTCACCCGCCTTTGGCCCCCACTCCGGAGAAGGACCAGATTGCCCGCGAGGTAGAGCAGCTGGAGCGCGACGGTGGCGAGTATTTCGCCCGAATCGAATATCTGGCTACAAACGAGCAGCTGGCGTTGCTTAAAAAGCTGGATGAAAACGGACGCAAAGAACTGCTGAGGAGATTTTGGAAACAGCGCGATCCCAACCCCGAGACCCCCGAGAACGAGGCCCTGATCGAGCATGCCAAGCGCTATCGCTTTGCCGACCTGAATTTCGCCGAGAAGTATTCCGGGGGTCTGAAAGGCAGCCTGACCGACCGGGGACGCATCTATATTAAATATGGCCCATGGGATGACCGGGACCTGACCACCAACGCCCTGCAGAGCAAGCCCACCGACAGCTGGAGCTACGAGAACGGACGCAAATTCATCTTTGTGGACAAAGCCGGCTTCGGCAAGTACGAGCTGGTATATTCGAAGACTTCAGAGGAGAAGACCGATCCCAAATACCGGGAACTAATAAGCGATTACTGAGCTTTTTATGCCGGCCCCCGCCCCCAAAGGTGGCGGGGTTTTTTTATTTGACATACGGGTGACTTTGGGCTAAAATTAAGTTCTAATCTATTTTAATTCAAGCAGTTTATGAAACAGGAGATTGTAATCGGTAATGGACGCCTGCCCCTGGAGGCGGTAGCCACAGTGGCCGGTTTTTCGTCTCGGGTTAGGCTGTCCGGAGGGGCCATACAAAAGATTAAGGCCAGCCGGAAGCTGGTGGAGAATATCATCAAAAAAAACCGGACAGTCTACGGCATCACCACCGGTTTCGGCAAGTTCGCCGAGGTGCGAATCTCGCTGGACGAGATTGACCAGCTCCAGGAAAACCTGATCAGAAGCCATGCCACGGGGGTGGGGCAGGTTTTTCAACCTCATCAGGTCAGGGCTATCATGCTGCTGCAGGCTAACCAACTGGCCAAAGGGGCGTCCGGTGTCCGCCCGGTGGTGCTAGAACAACTGCTGGGGCTGTTGAACAATGATATCATTCCTTTGGTCCCCCAGCAGGGATCGGTGGGGGCCTCGGGTGACCTTTCGCCCCTGGCCCATATCGGACTGGTGATGATCGGCCGGGGACAGGCTTTTTATAAAGGCAAAATAGTCGGCGGGGCCGAGGCCCTGAGAAAAGCCGGGCTGAAACCGCTGGTACTCAAGGCCAAGGAGGGTCTGGCCATTACCAATGGAACTGAGGTGATGACCGCCGTCGGCATTCTGAATCTTCTGGCAGCCCAGGCTCTGTGCGCCCTGGCCGACATAGCCGGAGCCATGTCGCTGGAGGCTTTGCGGGGGACCGACCGGGCTTTTGATCCCAAAATACATCTCCTACGACCCCATGCCGGGCAAATTAATTCGGCTGAAAATCTCAGAAGATTGCTGGCGGGCAGCCAGATCCGCAAGTCTCACCAGGATTGTAAGCGGGTGCAGGACTCCTATTCCCTGCGCTGCATGCCCCAGGTTCACGGCGCCACCAGGACGGCCCTGATGCATGTCCGCCAGGTGTTGGAAACGGAACTGAATTCGGTCACCGATAATCCGCTGGTTTTTGTTAAGAATCACGAAGTGATCTCGGGCGGCAATTTCCACGGGCAGCCGGTGGCCCTGGCCATGGATTACCTAGGGCTGGCCGTAGCCGAGCTGGCCGACATCTCCGAGCGCCGCCTGGCCCGCTTGCTGGACGCCTCGCTATCGGGCCTGCCGGGATTTTTAACCCAGCATGGAGGCCTTAACTCAGGTCTAATGATCATCCAGAATACCGCTGCCTCGCTGGTATCTGAAAATAAAGTGCTGGCCCATCCCTCCTCGGTGGACTCCATCCCCACCTCGGCCAACCAGGAGGACCACGTCTCCATGGGCACCATCGGGGCCCGCAAGGCCGGGCAGATCTGCGATAATGTTCGCTATGTGCTGGCCTGCGAAATGCTGGCCGCCGCCCAGGGGCTGGAGTTCCTAAAACCGCTGAAGCCGGGCAAAGGGGTGGAGGCCGCCTATTCAGTCATCCGTAAAAAGGTTAAGGCCTTTAAGCATGACCGGGAGTTTTATCAGGATATCGAAGCCATAAATGATATGATGCAGGACGGTGAGATATTGGATGGGGTAGAAAAAGCTATTGGGAAAATGAAATAAAGAGTAAAAGATAAGGGAGTTCTTCGCATGCGGTACAAACTATCACTAGTAGTGCTGCTGAGGGCGTCGAATATCTTGTGGCCGGGGGCATGGCGGTAAATCTTTACGGTTTCATCCGGGCCACGATGGACTTGGACTTGCTGATGATGCTGGACGATGCAAACACGGGCAAGTTTATAAAGATAGCAAATGAGCTGGGATACCAGCCAGCGGTGTCTGAACCACTGGAAGACCTTGCCGATCCAGTGAAACGGGAGGAGTGGATACACAAAAAGAACATGAAGGTTTTCTCGGTCTACAATCCGGCAAACGGCATAGATCGGAAGAGCGTCGTGTAGGGAAAGAGGGTAGATCTCGGGGGTCGACGT
>CALGNM010000115.1 GCA_937958665.1 uncultured bacterium
TGAGATGGACCATGCTTTCCTATCAAGCCGGCTCTCTGGCGTTGGTGGTTCTGACGGCTATCCTCTATCCGCTTTACCTGGTGATACTGCTGGCTACGTATTTAGCCCTCAAATACTATCACCGATGGCGGTTTGAAATGGATTATCCAAGGTTTGCCGATCGGGCATGAGACTAACTGTTGGGGATTTGACCACATACTTTCCCTCATCAGTGTCAAGACACAAATGGTTCGTCTAATTGCGGCATCATTAATGCTGAACCTTTTATGGGCGGGAGAGGGTGCAGCCCGGCCTGATACGGAGGTACAGTCAATGAATATCAGAAGATCGATCATAGCCGGAAGCTGGTATCCGGGGGATGCTGAAACCCTGAAGCGCCAGATAGGGCAGTACCTCGGTGCGGCAAAGGAAAGCCAAGCCGGAGGCCGCCTGCTGGGGCTGATCGTCCCCCACGCCGGATACCTGTATTCCGGCCCCATCGCGGCCTTCGCCTACAAGAATGTCGGCCCTCGAAACGTCTCAACTGTCATATTGGTCGGGCCCAGCCACAGCGCCTTATTTGAAGGGGCGGCGGTATACGGCTCCGGGGCTTGGGAGACCCCGCTGGGCAGGGTAGAGATAGATTCAGACCTGTCCCAAAAAATAATTTCCCAGGATGCCGAATACATCCATGATGACCCATCGGCCCATGCCAAGGAACATTCCCTGGAGATACAGCTGCCGTTTCTGCAGATCGTTTTGGAGCCTGGCTTCAGGATCGTCCCCATCATGCTGTTCGAACACTCATTGGCCTCCTGCGACCGCCTGGCCCAGGCTTTGGCCCAGGCGACCAAGGGGAGAGACGATGTCCTGCTGTTGGCCTCCAGCGATTTGTCCCATTATCATCCCGATCCCGAGGCCAAGAGTTTGGACATGAGGGTGGTGGAAGCGGTCAGGGCCTTCGATCCGGAGAAACTGGCCGGGGACCTGGCCTTCGAAAAATGCGAGGCCTGCGGGGGTGGGCCGATGGTCACGGCCATGCTGGCCTGCCGCTATCTGGGGGCCGACCGGGCGGTGGTGTACGATTACCGGACCTCGGGGGATGTCACCGGCGACAGGGGCCAGGTGGTGGGATACCTGGCGGCCGGGCTGTACCAGGGGAGAAGAGAGAAGAAAAAAAGTGACAATTCAGGGGCTGAAGCGAAAGGCATAATAGGGTATACTGCCGAGGAAAAGGAGGAATTGTTCCGCATTGCCCATGCCGCCATCGAGGCCGAGGTCAGGGGCAAGGCTGCGCCAAAGCTCAAACCATTGACTGAGAGGTTGGACGAATCCCGGGGCGTCTTCGTTACCCTGAAACAAGGTGGTAGCTTGAGGGGATGCATCGGATACATAGAGGGGGTAAAGCCCCTGTATCAAGCGGTGGCGGAAATGGCGGTGGCGGCGGCTACCGGTGATCCTCGGTTCCCTCCGGTGACGGATAAGGAGTTGCCGGGTCTGGAATACGAGATATCGGTGCTGACCCCCAAAAGACGGATAGGTTCTCCCGAGGAGTTTATAGTCGGCCGGCACGGGGTAATAGTCCAGCGGGGGGGGCGGAGCGGGAGCTCGGAAGAGCACACGTCTGAACTCCAGTCACCGAATACGACATCGTATGC